>CAJGCS010000045.1 GCA_904501965.1 uncultured Bacilli bacterium
ATAAATCTAATTCTTTTTCAATGTGTTTAAATGCTTGTAAATAACCACGGTCAAGTTCAGGAGTACCATTGTATGTTTTTAACATAGCAAGTAATACTACTTCATCACCAACTACAGGTTTATCTTCCATTGCATCATATCTAGTTTGTGCATCAGCACTATAAACACCATATACGTAGATTGAACCAGTTTCATCCTCAATAGTCATTTCGCCGTACATTGCGTTTTTAATTTCTTTAATAATACCATATACATAGTATTTTTCGCTTGTGCCTGATTGACCAGCTTTATTTGCAAGTTCGATAGCTTCGGCTACAGTAATGCAATCGAATTGATCTTTAATTGATTCTTCTTTTACTTCTACTTTTTCGCCACATTCATCACAAGAACCATCTTTATTTTCATCAATGTGTTCTGTGCATTCTACTTTTACTTCTACTTCTTTTCCACATTCATCACAAAGACCATTTAAATCTTCATCAATATGACTTGTGCATTCTGTAGAACCTGTATTTTCACAAGCAACTAATCCTAGTGCAAATACAAAAACAAATAAACTAACAAATAATTTTTTCATTAAAAATATACCCTTTCCTTTTATTACATACTTATTATAACATATCTATTTATCATATATAATTAAACTGCTTATGAAAATGTTATTTTAATAAATCACTAAATAACTCTTTATATTCATTAAGTGATTTTATATTTTTTCCATCAATTGTAACATCACCTGTTGAATGTAACATCGAGTTTAATACAGCTTCTTCTGTTGCATCAACGCATGCTTTAAACAGTGGATTAATAAAATCATCTGAAAATCTTAGTACTGTTTCAGTTACAGTATTTGTATCATGAGTAATCATATTCTTTGTTGAGAAAGCTACCATTATATCACCACTTCCGTTACCCGCATAAGATCCAGTTCTAGCGATACCAAGTTCAGCTCTTTTTGCAAGACGTTTTAATTGTCTTGAATCAAGTGGTGCATCTGTTGCGATAACAACAATAATACTACCTTTATCTTCTTCTTTTTCAAGGTTATAATTTTTAATTAAATTTCCCATAGATCTACCCTTAATAATTAAGTCTGATCCATTTGATGAACCAAAGTTTGAATTAACAAGTACGCCTACTGTATATTCTTCACCTTTAATTAATACTTTTCTAGATGCTGAACCAATGCCACCTTTAAAGCCATGGCACTTCATACCAGTACCAGCTCCAACGTTTCCTTCTAAAAACTCAATTGATGCATTATTAATTGCATCTTCTAAATTATCTACATTTAAAACTCTATTTTGAATGTGATTTATTTTACCATCATTACATTCTAAAACAAGTGGATTTACAGTAGATGTTGTAATACCAATATCAGGATTGTCTTTTAACATATGGGTTATAAGTGCATCTGTAACAATCCCAACTGAAAGTGTATTTGTTAAAACGATTGGTGTTTCAATTGAGCCTAGTTCTTCTACTTGAACAAGACCATTTGATTTTCCAAAGCCATTATATACATAGCTTGATGCAACTACTTTCTTTCTAAACATATTTCCTGTATGTGGTAGTATAACTGTAAGACCTGTTTTATTACTTTCATTCTTTATAGTAAAGTGTCCAACCCTTACTCCTTCTACATCACAAATGTTATTATTAATACCTGTTTTAAAATTACCAATTTCTATAAGTTGTTTCATAATTTAATTCCTCATATTCTTAATACTTTATTATTATACAATATAATAAGTTTTTAAACAAGTTAAAAAACTCTTGCATAAAGCAAGAGTTTCTATTACTGAAGATTTAGTTTTTTATTCATAATTAAGTTTGTAAATAAATAGAATAAACTTGCAACTACTAAATTACATGCACCTGATATAAACATTATTATGTGTAATAAGTTTTCAATTCCAATGAATTTAATAACATCAGCAACAAAATCTAAGATAACTTTAATAATTAAAAGATCCTCAAATTCTGCAAGTATTAATAATATTTGTATAAACATTGAAAATCCAAATGAGCTAGCTATTTCAAATAAACAGTTAATTCCATAGAAAACAAGAATTGAAATTACTATTTTTGCTTTACTAGCCATTTGACCAACACTCATTGAGAAATATACCATAAGAATAGATAAAATAGCTGATGAAAACATTAAAAATATAATATCAAATGCAAATAAAAATTGATGGATTACATGGACTTCTCCGAAGAAGAATTTTATTATTAAATAATATCTATTAATAATATCTTCAATAAAACCTATTGGTTTTGTAATACCAAATCCTAAATAAGCACAAAGCATAATTAAAATGGTTGTTGAAATTACAAAAAACATAAATGTATATAGTTTTACAAAGATGTGTTTTGTATTAGATACAGGAAGCGTAAGTGATAAATATCCTTCGTTACCAAATAAGTTTTTATAAAAGCGGATAACTCCAAATACACCAAGTACAAGTATACTACCATAACAAGCAGTGAAAAATAGTGCAATAGACGAAAAAGACATAAAATAAAGTAACACTCCAAGTCTACTATTTCCATCTATTATATATCCTACATGTGTAGCAAATATATTAGTAAAAGCAAGTAGTAATCCTGATAAAAATACTACTGGGAACAAGAACATTATTATTCTTAAGTAATATTTAAATTCGTATTTTAATAATTTACCTACCATCTAAATACCTCCCTAAATAATTCATCTACACTCTTACCAGATTGTCTTATTTCTTCTACTGGTTTTTGCATAACAATCTCACCATTATTCAAGAATATTGCCTCATCTAATATTGGTTCAACGTCAGAGATTAAGTGTGTACAAATAATAACTGCAGCTTCAGGATTATAATTATTAATAATAGTAGAAATAATATAATCACGTGTAGCTGGATCTACCGCAGCAATAGGTTCATCAAGCACATAAAGTAAAGCATTTCTACTCATAATTAAAATTAAGCTTACCTTTTCTTTATTTCCTTTTGAAAGGGATTTTAATTTATCCTTTTTAGATATACCAAGCCTTTCAAGCATATTAAAAGCTAAATCTTTTCTAAAGTCTTCAAAAAAATCGCTATAATAGTTTACAATTTGTTCAACACTCATATAACCATTTAAAAAGTTATTGTCAGGTAAATATGAAATATATTTCTTAGACTTTACTGAAAGCTTACTTCCATTTATATAAATACTACCTTTTGTAGGTGATAATAGTTTATTGATAAGTTTAATAAATGTTGTTTTGCCACTTCCGTTAGGTCCAAGTAGCCCAATAATCTTTCCACTTTCAATTGTTAAGTTTAGGTTTTTTAAGGCAACACGTCTGCCATATTTTTTTGTTAGGTTAACACATTTTAGTAATTCACTCATTAGTCTTACCTATCCTTTCTTGTAATAATTCAGTTGCTTTTTCTTTAGAAAAACCAATTGACTCCATATTATTAAAATATTCTTCAATCTTTTCATTTACAAGTGCTTCTACTTTTTTTGCACAAGCATTTGTATTTTCACAAACAAACCAACCAGCTCCAGGAACAGAGTATATAATATTCATTTCATAAAGCATATCATATGCTTTTTGAACAGTATTCGGAGTTACACCAATAAGAAGGGATAGTTCTCTTACCGAATAAATTTTTTCATTTGGTGCAAACTCACCTAAGTTAATTGCAACACACATATGTTCACAAATTTGAGGGCAAATTGGTTTTGATTTATTAATGTACCATTTCATAATAAACCTCTCTTTCATATAACTGTATTATTATAATAATACAGTTATTATTGTTTGTCAAGTATAAAAATAAAAAATAAAGGGAAAACCCTTTATTTTGCATTTTTCTTAGTTAGTGTTTTTTTACTTGCTAGTTTTTTTTGAACAAGTCCTTTAATAAAACATATAAATCTTACAACTGATACGATGATTGCACAAATTAAAACATAGATTAAGAAAACAATAATTGTATAAACAAATCTTAAGCTCATTAATCCAAAGAAGCTCTTACTTGCAAAGAAATTTGCAAGATCAGGTAATAATGGTGCACCCCATCCACTATAATATAACATATAGTCAGCTTTAAGCGCGTAGTTAAACACTATTGCGATAACAGATAGTTGTGCAAGTGGAACCATTCCTCTAAAGATATCTTTCCATGATGGAACATAATATTTAGTTGCGATAAGGAACACACCTGTAAATACCATCCAGAAGTGGAAATTTAAAGATACAAATGAATGGAAATTAAAGAATGGATATGTACCTAAAATAGGTGGCATTACAAAGTTTGTAAGACCTGCAAAAATACTAATTGTAGTTAAAAAAGCTAAACAATTTTGTTTTACTTTCCCTTTACCAAAAGCAGCTAGTGGTAATGTGTATAAGAATAAACTACATGTATAAAGTGGTACAAGTCCAGTCCAGTTAAAACCACTTCCTGTTTTTAAGTCAAAGTATGTTTCAACAGATATTTTTATTACTTCAAGTATAGGAATAGCGATAGCTAAAACCTTTAAATAGATATCAATTTTTTTATGACTTGTTTTTCTTAAAAATACTGATAATAAGACAATAGCAGTAACAGCTAAAACTAAGAATAAGTAAATCCAAATACTTCCGCTGTTGTTACCAAATGCATCTTGGCCACTGTATCCTACTAAATCTTTCTTGTATGTGAAAAATCCTCCGTAATAATTATTAATCATTTTTCTTTCCTCCTCTAATGATTAGTCTTTGTAATCCATATGTTGGTAAATATAATAATAAGTACACTATAAAAATAATTAGTGCATAAACAAGTGGTGCTACTCTATGTATGTCTATTAAGAACTTCAAGATAGGAATATTATCAAATCCCCAAGGATTATCCATAAACATAAAGTTTGCATCTGTTGTTAAATTTAAAATTAAGGCAATTATACAAAATATTGAACAATATATTACATAGTATAAATAATTTTTAATACTATATTCAAAGAATCCTTTAATAAAATATATAAGTCCAAAGTATAACATAACACTATGATAAAACATACTATGTATACTTAAGAAATGAAACACTGGATATATAGTAAGTGATGATGAAGGTGAGATTAAGAAAAACGCACCTGCAAGAATACATCCACCCGCTAAAAAGCTTTCGCCAATTCTTTTTATAAAACCTTTAAAGAATCCTGCCATCCATAAGCTATAGATAAATAGTGAACAGTAGTGAAGTGGAATATAGTTATTAATACTTCCAAACCCATACTGACACCAGTTAAAAATTATTTTAATAATTTCTAACACTGTAAAGACAATAGCAGCTATTTTTGTAATTTTATTAAATGTTTCTTTTTTTAATTTTCTTGTAAGTATGCATGTAAGAATAACTAACACAAAACAAATAATCATAAAGATTATATGTGCTGTTGAAAATATTCCACAGGCGGGATATGTTCCGGCTTTAGAAAACATAAAAAACACCTAAATATCCTTTCTAAAAACAATCTTATATATTTTAGCACAAAAGGTGCAATTTATCAATATAATTAGCGTTAAAAAGCATATTTAGGTTATTAAATAGCATTAATTATAAAATAAATTTTAAAGCTCTTACTACTTCGTAGTAGTCATCAGTACTAAATGTAATAGTATCTGAATTAATTAATTTACATCCAGGGTAGAATGATGCATTATACGCATCATTAAATTTTTTATACTGAATCTCTACATCAAAATGTTTTGGAAGTTCTACAATATTTTTAGATAAAGCAGTAGATAAAGCTGCTTTAACACCTTCTTTAATTTGTGCATTAGTAACACTCGGATGTTTACTAATTACAGCTCCGTGTGAACCTTCTTTTGTTGCGACAGTTGTGATGAACTTATTTGCCTCATGAACGATTTCAGTTAACTTTAAATCACCACTTAAGAATGCAACTGGTACATTTAAATAACTTGCATAAAGAGCGTTAATGTAGAATTCACTTGTTAAAATACCATTGATTTTAACATATTGGTTTCTTAAATTCATTGTATGTGAAAGTGGATTACCATCAGAACTTGCAGGGCTATGATAACCTATAAAGATTACCGCATCAAAACTTTCATCAAGACCAGCCATCATACTACAAGGGCATCCTTCCCAACCACGATGAAGTTTAACATATTCTGGTAAATCTTTTAAAATTAAGTTTCTTGCATAGTCATGAGCATCTTTTACAAAGATTTCTGTTGCACCGGCTGCTTTTGCTCCCTCACATGCCATAATAACTTCATCAATCATTTGTCTTCTAAAATATTGGTATTCACTTGATTTTAATTCAGTTTCATCCCAAGAAACAATATTGTTTACGCCTTCTATATCAGCACTAATAAATACTTTCATAATATTCTCCTATTTTCTATTTAATAATAATTTAACAATAAAACATTGTAATCTTTTTGGAAGTATACTTAAAAGGAATAATCCTAAGTTTTGATGAATTTTATAAATATACTTTGGTCTTTTCTTTAAAGTGATTTTATATATTCTTTTTGCAAGATTGTCAGGGGTAATCTTTTTACCAGTAAACCTCTCAACAATGCTCACGAAATGTTTCGCTTCATTTTTATATAAAACTGTATCGTCTGCTAAATTCTTTGTATCAATGCTAGAACCATTACTTAGTGGTGTCTCAACCGCACCAGGTCTAATAGTTATTACTTTTTGATTTAGTAAGTTAAGTTCTTGTCTTAACCCTTGTGCATATGCATCAAGGGCAATCTTAGATATACTATAAAGTGAGTTAAAAGGAAGTGGATCAAATGATGCTACTTCACTTGTAATTATAACAATTCTTCCATTTTTGTTTAATAAAGGATGAAATGTTTTATTAACAAGCATCGTTCCAAGTAAATTTACATCAATTACACTTTTTAGTTTCTTATACTCTGTTTCAACTAAAGATGCCATTTTATGGATTCCAGCAACATTAATAATTAAATCAAATATAATATGTTCATTATTTAGTTTATTATATAGATTAGTTAATTCTTCTTCACTTGTAATATCACATGAATAATAATTTAAATTATCAATATTTGGTTTTGTTTTAGCAATATCAATACCATATACTATAAATTCATTCCCACTATATTTTTTTGCAAGTGCATATCCTATGCCAGATGCAACACCTGTTATTAAAACTTTATTCATAAAATCACTTCTTTCTTTATATATTATATCATATTAATATTTATTTATATCAAAAAAGACATAAACAAAAAAAAGTTCTATTTTAGATATCTAAAATAGAACTTTTTTATTAAATTATTCTTCTATTTTTTCAAATACGCTTGCGCCATGTTTACATAATGGGCATTCGATATCTTCAGGAAGTTCGCTTCCTTCATATACCCATCCGCATACTGTACAAACATATCCAACCTTACCATTAGTTTGTGGTTTAGGTTTAACATTTTCTTGGTAGTAGTTGTATGTCATTGTTTCTGTGTTGTTAATAACACGTGCTTCAGTTACTGAACAAATAAACATACCATGTGTTCCAAGATCAACATATTGTTCTACCTTTAGTGACATAAATGAATTAATGTATTTAGGTAAGAATACTAAACCATTATCAGATCTAAGTGGTGTTGTGTCTTTAAATTTATCTGTATTTCTACCACTGCTAAATCCGAATGTTTCAAATACACTAAATGGTGCATCTGTTGATAGACAGTTAACATTCATCATATTTGTTTGTTTGATAACATGATGAGAATAGTTTTCTTTGTTAATTGTTACAGCTATTTTATTTGGTGTATTTGTTACTTGTGTAACTGTATTAACAATTAAACCATTATCTTTTTTACCATCATTAGATGTAACAACATATAAGCCGTAGCCAATATTCATTAAAGCACTAAGGTCATTTTTGTTAGCAGTTTCACTCTTCATTGCAAGATATTCCATACAAAGTTCATTTGCAAGGTTATCAAGTTGCTTGTAGCTTTCTTCGTTTAATGAAGACATAAT
>CAJGCS010000046.1 GCA_904501965.1 uncultured Bacilli bacterium
TATAATATATGCGATACATTTATTGTCGAAAGACACCCACAAACTTAAGCCCTTCAAGGTAAATTATTTATATGGAGGAAAATTAAAATGCGTTCAACTTATATGCAAACAACTGAAAACGCTCGCGAAAATCGTAAATGGTACGTTATTGATGCAACTGATCTTGTTTTAGGTCGTTTATCAGTAGCTGTAGCAACTGTATTAAAAGGAAAACATAAACCTACATACACACCTCATATCGATGGTGGTGACTATGTAGTAGTAGTTAATGCAGAAAAAGTAGCCTTAACAGGTAAAAAATGGTCTGATAAAAAATATTACAGACACTCACAATATGCAGGTGGTTTAAAAACTCGTACTGCAAAAGAAATGCTAGAAAAGCAACCACAAAAAATCGTAGAATATGCAATTAGAGGTATGTTACCAAAAGGTCCTCAAGGTGATAACATGTATCGCCGCCTATATGTGTATGTTGGTCCAGAACATGAACAACAAGCACAACAACCTCAACCATTGCCATTAGAAGTTAAATAGGAGGAAGTGTAGACTATGGAAAAAGCAGTTTATCAAGCTACAGGTCGTCGTAAAAGTTCTGTTGCCCGCGTACGTTTAGTTGCTGGTACAGGAAAAATCGAAGTTAACGGCCGCAATTTCGCAGAATACATCAACTCTGCAGCTACACGTTTAGACGTGTTACAACCATTAAATTTAACAGAAACTAGTACTCAATATGATATCTACGTAAATGTTAACGGTGGTGGTACTACTGGTCAAGCAGGTGCTATGCGTTTAGGTATTGCTCGTGCATTAATTCTAGTAAATCCTGATTATCGTCCTACTTTAAAGAAAGCTGGATTATTAACTCGTGACCCTCGTGCTACAGAACGTAAGAAATACGGTCTTAAAAAAGCTCGTCGCGCACCACAATTTTCAAAACGTTAATTGTATCAAGTATACGCTTAAGATTAAGCTTTATTTTCAGGGCTTAATTATGCTTATGTTTAATTAAGGCCACACATTGTTGTGGCCTTATTTTTAATCAAAAACGATTAAATAAATAAATCATATTGTCGAAAAAAAGAACAATATGTAAGGAGTATATAATGGATAAAAACTTAAAGAAATTTATTTTAGGGATTACTTTATTTGTAAGTGGATTGATTGCATCTGGTCTTAATCTGATTTCAAATTCAATTGTTTTACAAAGTAATGGAAACAACGTAATTCCTCTAACAATGTTTGTACTAACACTAGCATGTTCTATTGTTGGTTTAGTATTTATGATTAAATATATTAAAAAATAACTTATTTGGAGGCATAGAATGTTTGATAAGAAAAGTATTAAAGTATACAACTCATTAACAAATAAAATCGAAGACTTTAAAACAATAAAAGAAAACGAAGTTTCAATGTATGTGTGTGGACCAACAGTTTATAATCACATGCATATTGGAAACGGTCGTCCAGTAGTATTCTTTGATACTGTTAAACGTTTCTTAAAATATGTTGGCTTCGATGTTAAAATGGTAATGAACTTCACAGATATAGATGATAAAATTATCAAAAAAGCAAAAGAAGAAAACAAAACAGAAAGCGAAGTAAGTGAATACTATATTGAAGAATTCTTAAAAGTATGTAACAAAATCAACTGTGATGAAGGTGTAAGTCATCCGAAAGTTACAAAATATATCGAAGAAATTATTGGCTTTATCGATGAACTTGTAAAAAAAGGCTATGCTTATGTTTCTGGTGATGATGTTTATTTTAGAGTTCATAGCTTAAAAGAATATGGTATGTTAAGTAATCAAAAAGTTGATAACTTAGAAGCTGGTTCGAGAATAGAAGTGAATGAACAAAAAGAAAGCCCAATTGACTTTACATTATGGAAGAAAACTAGTGATGAAGGAATTAAGTGGGAAAGTCCATTTGGTGCAGGAAGACCTGGTTGGCACACAGAGTGTGTTGTAATGATTAATAAGCTTCTTGGCACTGTTATTGATATTCATGGAGGCGGAAATGATTTAAAATTTCCACACCACGAAAACGAAGTAGCTCAATCAATGGCACTTAATAATAGCCCACTTGCAAACTATTGGATGCATAATGCAAGAATAGATTTACGAGGCGAGAAAATGTCTAAATCACTTGGTAATGTAATTTGGCTAAAAGATTTAGTTGAAAAATATAAGCCTCAAAGTTATCGTTTATTAATACTTGCAAATAACTATCTTCAAACGATCAATTATGATGATGAAATCATGTTACAAATGCAATCAGAATGGGAAAAGATCGATAAAGTTTACACAGCGCTTTATAGAAAGTTAGAACTAGAGAATGCTTTAGTGTTAGATAGATGTGCAAATTATAATCTTATGGAAAACTTCTTAAAAGGTATGGCGAATAACTTTAATACATCACTTGCATTAACTGCAGTATATGACTTAATGAAAAACATTAACCGTGATTTAAGAAATAAAGCTATTCAAAAAGAAGTATTACAAGAAGAATTGCTTGCATTTAAAGATATGCTTGATGTTCTTGGGCTTGTTCCAAGTGTGATGCCTTTATCAAAAGAAGATAAAGAACTTGTTTTAAACTGGCAAAATGCAAGAATTAATAAAGACTTTGAACTAGCTGATAAATTACGTGATGAAATTACAAACAAAGGAATTGTTTTATAAATGAAAAATTATAACCTTTTAAATGGTAGTAATCTAGCCTATATTGGCGATGCTTATTATGAACTTAGAGTTCGTATGTTTTTACTAGAATTGGGGATTACAAAAGACAAAGAACTAAAAAAACTAAGTATTGAATATGTAAGTGCTAATGCTCACTATGACATATACGAAAGAATTAAGGGTGAGTTTACAGAAGAAGAAAACAAAATCTTTTTAAGAGGAAGAAATAATGCGCCTACTTCAAGAAGAAAGAACTTAGACAGGGGAAAATATGTTGTTTCTACAGGGCTTGAAGCAGTAATTGGATATTTATACCTTAAAGAAGATTTTGAAAGATTAGACTATTTATTTGGTTTAATTTTAAAAAAGGAGGAAGGTAAATGTTAATCTATGGAAAAAATACTGTTACAGAAGTATTGAAAAATAAAAAAGAAGTAAAAAAAATATATTTATCAACTGAATTAAATGATAATAATTTAATTCAAATGGCAAAAAAAACACATGCTGAAATAACTTTTATGCCAAGAGCCAAGATGAATCAACTATTTAATGGTAATCATCAAGGCGTTGTAGCTGAAATAGTTGAATATGAATATAAAACACTTAATGAAGTTATAAAAAAATGTGAAAATAAAAATGCAGTAATTGCAATGCTAGATGGTCTTGAAGATCCACATAATCTTGGAGCTATTTTAAGAAGTGCTGATGCAACTGGTGTTGATGCGATAATTATTCCAAAAAACAGATCAGTTAGCTTAAATTCAACTGTTGCAAAAGTATCAACTGGTGCAATTGAACATGTTGATACAGTTCAAGTTACTAATCTTGTAATGACATTAAAAGAATTAAAAAAACAAGGTTATTGGGTAATCGGGCTTGAACTTGATGGTTCTGTTGATTATCGAAAACAAGATTATACAGGCAAAATTGTTGTCGTAATTGGCTCAGAAGGAAAAGGAATATCAAGATTGGTTAAAGAAGAATGTGATTTCTGTGTAAATATTCCAATGTATGGACATGTTAATTCATTGAATGCATCAGTTTCTGCAGCTATCCTATTTTATGAAATTCTAAGAAATAGAGGAAAATAGGTAAGTTACGATGCATCGATATAACGACTATGAACTACTTTATATGATTAGCGAAGAATCAGAAGAAGCACTTGAAATAATGGTAAATAAATATAGTGTGCTAATTCATTCAAGACTAAAGAAATTTAGGATTCAAAATAATTATCTTGATGATTATTATCAAGAAGGACTAATTGTTTTATTTGAAGCAATTAAAAAATATAAAACAGATTCACCTATGTCTTTTACGAATTTTTTTGATTTGTTATTACAAAGGCGAATTATGGATTTGCTAAGAAAAAATAAAAAGTATTTTGAAAATAATCTACTAGTAGAAGAAGTTGAAGTCGTAGAAATATATAATGCAAATAACACAAATAATAATGAGGAAAAAATCTTAAAACTGATTGATAAACTTTCAAGTTTTGAACAAGAAGTTTTTAAATTAAAATATAAAGAAAATCTTAAAGCAAGTCAAATTGCGAAAAAACTTGGTGCTGATCTTAAAAGCGTATATGGCGCACATGATAGAATTAGGTCAAAAGCACTTAAGATAAAGTAATATATAGTTATTTTACTTGACATTTTTTGCGATATTTTGTATAATAGGTTGGTGGTATTATATGAGAACAAAAGTAATATTAGTTTGCGAGGAATGTTTTTCTCGTAACTATACAACAGAAAAAAACAAGTTAAATACAACAGATCGTATTGTTGTTAAAAAACACTGCCCTAAGTGTAACAAACATACGATTCATAAGGAAACAAAATAGGAGGTTTCACATGGAAGTAAAAGTAAAAGAAGAAAAGAAAAATCGTGTACTAGAGTTTGTAGCTAAAGAACATAAATACGAAAACTTAATCTTAGCCGTTCTTGCAATCGTTGCAATTGAACTTGGTGTTTTAATTTTAACTAACGTATTAACTATTCCTGATGGAGCATTCTTAATTGGTGATAAACCTATGAATGTTATCTTCCCTTGGGCTTTAGTAATTCTTGGTGCTATTTCAGTAGTTTTATCTGTTATTTCATTCTTTATTCCATCTTTTGCAGAAACAAAACATATTAAAGGCTTAAAAATCACTCAATACTTAGTGAATATTGCTACAGTAATTATTTTTATTCTTATCTTAGCTTTATTCTTTATTGCTTGTGATGCTTTAATTAAATTTGTTCAAACAAAATATGCTGAACTTTTTGAATTATTAAACAAATAATAATTAGGGCGTAAAAGTATGTCAGAATTCGATATCGAAAAAGAAAGAGCTTGGTATATTGTACAGTCTATTCCTGGGCTTGAAGCAGCTGCTAAGCGTAATATAGAAAGACGTATTGTTACTATGGGAATGGAAGATTACATTTTTAATGTACTTATTCCAGAAAAAACAAAAATCGAAAAAAAGAAAAATGGTGAAACAAAAGAAGTTAAAGAAAAAATCTATCCTGGATATGTTTTTGTGGATATGATTGTAACTGATGACTCATGGTTCATTGTTCGTAATACACCTATGGTAACTGGTTTCCTTGGATCTAGTGGTGGTGGTGCTAAACCAATTCCTCTTGAAAATGATGAAATCATCCCTATTTTAAAAGAATGTGGAATCACACTTGAAATTGAAGCGAAGTTTAAAGTTGGAGATGTCGTAGATGTAATTTCTGGTACTTTCGTAGGGCAAGAAGCTACAGTTGAATCTATTGATATTGAAAACCAAACAGTTGTTGTATTAGTTGACTTCTTTGGAAGATCTACTCCTAATACTCTTCGTTTTGATGAAATCAAAGCAAAAAAATAAAAAGTAAAAAGGATTGAAAAATCCTTTTTTATTTTACCAAAAAAACTTTTATTTTTATAAGACAAAAAAATACAAAATATGGTATAATATTAGCAGGTGATAAAAATGCTCTTTACATTTATATATTTATTTTTTATCCTATTAATGTCTTTTATTACAATGGTATGTTATGGCATTGATAAAAGAAAAGCTGTTAAAGGTGATATGAGAATTCCTGAAAAAGCTCTTTTTGGAATAAGCTTTTTTGGAGGTGCACTTGGTTCTCTATTTGGAATGGTGCTTTTTTCTCATAAAACAAAACATATTTATTTTTGGATTTTTAATATATTGTTTTTATTAATTCATGGTGCACTTTTATCATTAATTGTATATCTAGAAGTTAGATTTTTAATTTTTTAATATTTTGGAGGATATTTATGTATCAAGTTGTTGCTTATGAACAAAAGTTTAATAAGGAAATTTATGATCAATTTGTTGAATTCGTTCGTGAAGAAAATTTCTTTTTAGAAGTTTCATATGAAGAATTCTGTTCAAAACTATTTAATAATAGTTTATTCCAAGCTGAAGGAACATTTGTTGCTTTAAAGGAAAATAAAGTTGTTGGCTTTATTAGTGGACTTGTTCGTCCAGGTGATGTGAATAATGCAAATGCATGTGGTTATATTCATACTTTATTCGTGAATAAAAATCTTCGTAGACAAGGTATTGGATCTAGTTTACTTTTAAAGGTTGAAGAATACTTTAAAGGACAAGGTGTTGGTGGAAGTAGATGGGTATTTGTTTCAAATATTAACTGGGCATGGAATATTCCACATTATCCTGGTCATTTACATCCTGGAGCTCCTTGTGTTAGAATTAATTCTGAACACTATTTCTTCTTATTACATAAAGGCTATGTAATTAATAGCATCCATGAAGGTTTCCACTTACCACTTGCAGAATATGAACTGCCTGAAAAGGTTGTTAAGAAAATGGAAGAAAATGCTAAAGAAGGATATACTGTAGAAGTGTATGATCCTGAAAAACACTATGGAATCGAAGAATTCTGTGACGCGATTAATAACCCAGGATTTGCTCATTCAATTAGATATAATCTTGCAAAAGAAAAACCACTTCCATTTATGGTAGCAGCGCACAATGGTAAAGTTTGTGGATGGACTGGATCTATGTATAACGAGTCTACTGGAAGAGGCCATTTGGATGGAATTTGTGTAGATCCAAATGAAAGAAGTAGAGGTTTAGGACGTGCATTATTCTGTTATCTTTGCCACTGGTCAAAATTAAATGGTTCAAGTTATATGACTTTCTTTACAGGATTAGATAATCCTGCAAGATACATTTATTTAGGTGCAGGATTTAAAATTGCACAAACATTTGCAGATATGAAAAAGCTTTTTAAATAGGAAAAAATTAATTAGCAAAAATATAACCATTTCAAATCTTGCGAAAAAATGCTAAAAAAGCATAACTAAAATATTTAAAATACAGGTCTTTTCATTTGACGAAAAGGCCTTTTTTTTATATAATAATAGAGCGTGCAATGACGCTTATACTATTAACTAAAAGAATCGAAAGAAAAATTTCGAATGTGGGAGAACAAATAATTGTTACATAAACCACATCACGGACACAAAAAAGGAGGTATGTCACGTGGCTACAAAAGGCAAAAAAATTAAAAAAGTAGTTAAATTACAAATTGCTGCCGGTAAAGCTAATCCAGCTCCACCAGTTGGTCCAGCTCTAGGGCAAGCACAAGTTAACATCCAACAATTCTGCAGCCAATTCAATGATCGTACTGCAGGTATGGCTGGATATGTTATTCCAGTAGAAATTTTTGTATATGAAGATCGTACATTTACATTTATTACAAAAACTCCTCCAGCATCTGACTTATTAAAGAAAGCTGCTAATATTCAAAAAGGAGCTTCAAAACCTAACAAAGAAGTTGTTGCTAAGATTTCTAGAGCTAAGTTATTAGAACTTGCTCAAACTAAATTACCTGACTTAAACGCTTATGACGTTGAAGCAGCTGCTAGAATTCTTGAAGGAACAGCTCGTAACATGGGTATCGTTATTGAGGACTAGTAGAGGTAAGGACAAATGGCAAAAAGAGGAAAAAAATATTTAGAAGCTGTTAAATTATACGATCGCACAAAAAAATACAGCTTAGAAGAAGCA
>CAJGCS010000047.1 GCA_904501965.1 uncultured Bacilli bacterium
GATCTTACCATCAATACCTACAATAGTCGTATGTAAAGATTGATATAAGTTTTGTTTAGGAACTGCAATATAATCCTTAAAACGCATTGGAAGTGGTGTAAAGTTGCCATGGATTAAGCCAAGTACACGGTAACAGTTTTCAACAGAATCAACGATTACTCTTAAAGCTAATAGGTCATAGATATCGTTTAATCCTTTATTTTTAGATACAGTTTTTTTATAAATACTATAAATATTTTTTATACGACCGCTAATTTTAAAGTTTTGAATATTTTGAACATTTAGTAAATCTTCAATTTTATTCATCATTTTAGCAATATCGTTTTCACGTTCAGCTTTCTTTTCGCCTGCAATCTTAGCAATTTCATAGTATTCATCATTATTTAATACTTTAAATGATGTGTCCTCAAGCTCAGCTTTAAGACGTGAAATCCCTAAACGATGTGCAAGAGGTGCATATAAATCAAGCGTTTCTTTTGCGATTGTTTTTTGTTTTTCAATAGATTTATGGAACTGAATTGTTCGCATATTATGCAGTCTATCAACAAGTTTTACTAAAATTACGCGGATATCTTTAGCCATTGCAAGCAATAATTTTTCATGATTATGAGCTAAAGCTTTTTCTTTTGTCATATATTTTAATTTTGAAATTTTAGTAACACCATCTACAATTTGCGTAACATCTTTTCCAAACTCTTTTTCCATTTCTTCTTTTGTCATAGAAGTATCTTCTAAAACATCATGAAGAAGTCCAGCAGCTATAGTTGCAGGTCCAGTATTCATGGTTGCAAGAATATAAGCTACTTCGATTGGGTGTTGAACATACGGGTCACCAGATCTACGGAATTGACCTTCATGTTGTTTAACCGCTACATCATAAGCATGCTTAATGATATCAAGATTCTTTTGATCTTTTAAATAGCGACTTGCTTCTTTTAAAATGTCTTCTAATGTCTTTTTATCTTGTTGTTTATTAAAATTCGCTTCAAAGTCATGGTCAATTACGGTAGCCATTAACTTACCCTCCTAATAATTATAGCTTTTATAATTAATAATTAATTAAAGTTTTAACAGGAATATTTTTTAGTCTTTCTCTTCCACATAAGTCATCAAGTTCAATGATGAATGCAGCGCCAACAACTTTTGCACCAAGTTGTTCAATTAATTTAATAGAAGCTTCAATTGTTCCCCCTGTCGCAAGTAAATCATCGATGATAACAACTTTATCTCCTTCTTTTACTGCATCTTTATGCATACATAAAATATTTGAACCATATTCAAGTTCATAAGCAACTTGAACAGTTTCTCTTGGAAGTTTTCCAGGTTTTCTAATTGGTACAAAACCAATATTTAATTCGTAAGCAACTGGACAACCAAAAATAAAACCTCTTGACTCAGGTCCAACAATTACAGTTGCGCCAAGTTCTTTTGCAAATTTTGCAATTTCTACACAAGCATTTTTAAATGCATCTTTATCTTGTAATAAAGGTGTAATGTCTTTAAATGAAATACCTTCTTTTGGAAAGCCTTCAACTGTTGCAATATAATCTTTAAAATTCATAAGTAAATCTCCATTTTTTTAACAATATTAATATCTTATTATACCATGAAAATACGTATTATTAAAGAAATATGTTTATTTTTTTAGGTAAAAGCATATACTTTACCATAGGTAATTTATATGAAAACAAATTCTTTTTTTAAAAATACAATAGTTATTTTAATTACAAGTCTTATTATTAAAATATTAGGACTTTTAAATAAAATATTAATTACAAAATCGTTAAATATTGATGGTATGAGTTTATATGTTTTAACTATGCCATCAGTAGTTTTATTAACAAGCATTTCTTCACTTAGTTTAAATAGTGTAATGTCAAAATTAATAAGCGAAAACTTAACAGTTAAAAAATTTTCAAATAAAAAATTACTAACAAATGCCATATTATTATCACTTCTAGTATCTATCTTTGTTATTTTAATTCTTTTATTATTTATAAACATATTAACAAAGAATTTATTAAATAATGCCAACCTATTTTTTCCTATTCTATCAAGTGTTTTTTTAATACCGCTAGTAGGGATAAGTGATTGTCTTAGAGGATATTTTAATGGTTTAAAAAATATGAAAGTATCCTCTTTATCAACATTAATTGAACAAATTTCAAGAATAACATCAACATTAGTTTTCATTCTTATAACAATTAAATATAATTACATATTAAGTGTTTCACTATGTGTTATTGGTCTTGCAATCGGTGAGGTATGTTCTATTATTTACACACTAATAAAACTTAAAAAAGAAGGCTTAGAAAATAAACTAGGAACAAAAGGTGAAATTAATGCAATTATAAAGGAAGCAGTTCCAACTACTTTAAGTAGACTTATAAGTAGTTTTTCACATTTTCTGGAGCCAATTATTTACACAAATGTACTTCTTTTTCTATTATATGACCAAGCAACAATATCTACTACATATACAACAATATCTGCTTTCGTTATACCTTTTATCACGCTGACTTCATTTGTTAGTAACGCCATTTCAACATCGATCATCCCTGGAATTGCAGAAAGTAATATTAAAAAAGACCTAAAGTCAGTCCATTATTATATTGATAAAGCGATAATATTTTCTCTTGTTCCTGGTATTTTTTCATGCACTATTTTTTACTTATTTTCGAAAGAATATTTAGAATTGTTATTTGGTACAACAAACGGGATTAATATTATTAAATATACAGTGTTTTTAACCCTGCCATATTATTTACAAATGCCATTTACATCAATACTTCAAGCACTCAATAAAAATAAACTTAATTTTGTTTTAACAATTATTTTTAATTTATTAAAACTTACATTAATAACTATATTATCATTTATTCCAATTATTAGTATTTATTCAATCATTGTAAGTTTAATTATAGTAATAATTATTGATACTCTTTCAATGTATTTTTTCATAAAAAGATACACAAAATATAAACTTAACTTAAATGAAATATTTTCAATACTTCTGATCTTTTTCTTTATATTTTTCTTTACATTACTATTAAAACTCATTGGCATTCATTATATTATAATTACATTATTATCTTTTATAGTAACACTTATATTAATTGTCAAGTTTAATCTAATCACATTTAACACATTTATAAGTTTATTTAAACGAAAAAAGTCTGACTAATTTTTAGTCAGGCTTAATTTATTCCAATAAACATTTAAGTATTCAATTATCACAGAAACACAATTATCATCAATTTCCTTATATAATAAGGAATATGTAGTTATAAAATTAGTTAAAATATTAAAATGAGAATTAAAGTCAAAATCATCTATTTTAAGAAAATCAATATTTTTTATAATATAATCTGATTTATTTTTTATTTCATTAATAATAACATAGTATTTTTTTTCATTTAAAGTATTTAAAATATTAGGTATAAAGGTATTTTCAATATTAATAATAATTATTTTCTTCATTTGATCACCATTAATATTATAGCATTAAAAAGTTAATTTTAAATTAAAAATGCTACTTATAGTCATCAAATATGACAATATCGTTATTTTTATATGTAACAAGCTTTATCTTTTTATAATTTGTATATCCTTTTTCGTTTAGTTTATTGATAAACCATGTTTTATCTTTACCAATAGCAATTAATACATCCTTATCAATTGATCCACTAGTAAGTATAGGCAAAGGAAAAGATCCGTCAGAATCTCCTTTTTTATACACAGAAAGCTCACCATTCGTTTCTAATATTGCATATTCAACTTCATCAATATTTCTTATATCTTTTAATCTTAGTTGGACAAACAAATCATTTATATTATAGTTATTCTTTTTCATATTTTCTAAAATAAGTTTACCATTATTTACAATTATACTTTCTTTTCCATCAATAATATTTCTAAAAAAAGAAACCTTTAATAAAAGTTTTGCAAGGAGTTTTTGAATTATACCTAATAAAGTTATTGGTGCAAGCCAAATAAAGAAGTTTTCATCAAAGTGTTCAATTCCAACAACAAGTAAATCAACAATTGTTAAAAGAATTACAAGATCAAATAGATTTAACTGTCCTATTTCTCTTTTTCCCATAAATCTCATAAGTAGAATCAAAGTAATATATCCAATACATGTTTTTAATAAAATATTTAATATTTCCATAGCAAACCTCTTAAATATTTTACCCAAATAATTCTACAACATACAAAAAAGACTTTGTAAATACAAAGTCTTTTTTATTAAAATCTTATTTTTTTGTAAAACTTTAAAACAATTTCTAAAGGTTTAAATGCAGGATTAACAGTAGTAACTTGAATATAATCAACTCCCGTTAAAGCAACAGATCTTGCTTTTTGAACATTAATATTACCTTTTGCAACTAAAACTTTTTGCGAGTTGTTTAGTGTAGCAAGTTCTTTCATCAGTTCATTGGACATATTATCAAGAATAATTACGTCACAACTAGATTCAAGTGCATCGATAAATTCTTCTTTTGTTTCAACTTCTACTTCAATGGTTACATTTTTAGAGATAGATTTTTTACATTTATTAATTGCCTCTTTAATAGAATCAAATGCAGATAAATGATTATCTTTAATTAAAACATGGTTTGAAAGATTTTCTCTTCCATTAATACCTCCACCATGCAAGAAAGCATCTTTTTCTAAAGTGCGTAAAAGTGGAGTTGTACAACAAGTATCAATTACTCTACATTTTGTACCTTTTAATTCTTGAACATATTTACTAACTAAAGATGCTACACCACATAAATGTTGTAAAAAATTAAGAGCAACCCTTTCAGCGCGTAAAATATCACGTAGTGGTCCTCTTACGTATGCAATTACATCACCACGATTAACAAATGATCCATTATTACGTAATACACCAAATTCAATTTTTTTGTTAACTTTTTTAAAAATAGCTTCAACAACATCAATACCTGATACTACACCGGTAGCTCTAGCAATAAAGTTACCTGCAGATATTTTTAAAGGATCAATAAGTGCATTTGTTGTTATATCGTTTTCATATCCATCTTCGATTAAGGCATTTTCGATTAGTTCTAATGTTTTCTTATCCATATTAAACCTCACATAATATAAGATATTATATCATGAATTTAATTTTTTTCATAGGAAAAAGACCAACTAGTTGGTCTTTTTAAATACTTCTACAACTTCACCTACATAAAAACGATGAATTTTATTATCAAGATATCTTTTTTCAACAATTGATTTATCTAAAAAACATTCTTCTTTTAAATCATCTTGATAAATTTTTTTACAAGTAATAACTAAATCAGCTTCTTTATATCCAATAATTCCATTAAAATCTTTAACATGTAAGTTACACACTTCGTCTTTATTTATATCTCTACCACTTTTAGTACCACAAATTTTTAAGATTTCTTTTTGGTTTTCGAAATAACAAATTGAGAATGTATCATATTTATTACTATATAAGAAAGTATGTCTTGTTGGTTTAACATAAGAGATTGCAACAGGCTTACTCCACAATATTCCATATGTCGCCCAACCGATAGTCATGTTGTTATGATCATTTTCATTACCAAAAACAAGTAAGCAACCTTCTTTACCTAATTTTTCATATGCATAATTTTGTATATCTTTAAATTCTACTTTTTCAAACATAATATCACCTCAATAATATTATATCAAATAAACAATGATTTTTATTTATTATTAGCAACTTTTTTAGCAATACTAGTATCAACAATTATATCAAAATTAACTCTTTTATCAAGTTCTCCTGCTTCTTGCATTATATCAAGTAGTCTTTCATATCCCTCTTTATTAAATACAGGAGTATTAGCCCATGCATTAATAGCACGATATCTTTTTACAACTTCAGTTAACATTGTAATGTTTGAATCAGGAAATTGTTCTAACATAAGTTTAGCAACTTCTTCATCTGAATGTGTACTTATATATAAATAACCTCTGTATACTGCTCTTACAAACTTTTCTAATGTTTCTTTGTTTTCATTAAAGTATTTAAGCGTTGTTGAATATGCAGTATATGGCACTTCACCAACTAGCTCTCCAACTGAACAAAGCAAAAATGCTTTGTTTGATTCAACTATTTCAGATGCAGTTGGTTCAAATAATGTAGTAAAATCCCCTTCTCCTGCAATAAATGAGCCTGCCATCGCTCCAAACGCAACATCGGTTCTTATATTAACTTCATCTTCTGAAAATTCAGTTTTATCTCTTACAACCTTTAAGCCTGCTTGTTTTAAAGCATATTCAAGTGTCATTTCTGGAACTCCGCCTTTTCTTCCACCTAAAATACTTTTTCCTTTTAACATTTCTAGACTAAAATCTTTTATATCAGTTCGACCAAATATAAACGATCCATCAGTTCTTGTTAGCTGAGCAAAGTTAACTAAATAATTTCTTTGACCACTATTATATAAATATACAGTTGGTTCTGGTCCTTGAAGGCCAATTTGAACATCATTTGAAAGAAGCGCAGCTGTTACTTTATCAGCACCATTTGAATTGATTAGTTCAACATCAAGCCCTTCTTCTTCAAAATAACCAAGTTCTAAAGCTACATATTGAGGTGCATAAAAAACAGAATGTGCAACTTCAGCTACTCTTATTTTTTTTAGTCCATTATTAGTACATCCAGAAACAGTAAATAACACAACTAAACTAAATAATACTAAAAATGTTTTAATTATTTTTTTCATTTTCTTCTTTTCCCCTTTAATCTATTTTCAAATATGTTTACAAATGCATACATAAAGTAGGAAATAATCGCAAGCACAATAACTCCCATCATTACTAAATCCATTTTAAATACTTGTGAACCATATACAATTAAATATCCTATTCCTGCACGTGAAACTATAAACTCACCAACTATAACACCAACCCATGACATTCCTATATTTATTTTAATAATATTGATAATATTAGTAAAATTAGATGGTAAAATGAGTTTAAATAATATCTGAAATTTATTTGCACCAAATGTATTAAGCATTTTTATTTTCTCTTCATCAACCATCATAAAATAACTATATGCTGACATTATCGTAACAATCAATGATATTGAAATAGCAACAACTGTAATTCCTTTTATTCCTGTACCAACCCAAATGATTATTATTGGTGCAAGTGCTGTTTTTGGAAGTGCATTTAAGATAACTAAAAATGGATCAAATATTTTCGCAAGAAATTTATTCCACCAAAGTATTACAGCTACACTAAGTCCTAGTATTGTCCCAAATATAATTCCTAATATTGTTTCGATTAATGAAATATAAATATGTTCAAATATTTCAAATGTTTTTATATATTTAATAAATAATTTTGCTATTTTAA
>CAJGCS010000048.1 GCA_904501965.1 uncultured Bacilli bacterium
AATTGTGATGTTGCACTGTCTTTAACATTAGTTCTTGCCATAGATAATACACCAAGTTCATGTTTGATATTATTTTCTACACCATTACTTCTAAACTCACCCTTAATAGGTTTAAGTTCAGGTGCTTCCATTAAAGTGTTATCCTTAACAATATAACCTCCACCTTGAATCATAAAGTCTTCAATAATTCTATGGAAGATAGTTCCTTTATAATAGCCGCTATTTGCAAGACTTACGAAGTTGTTAACACTAATTGGCGCAACATTTTCGTATAATTCTACATTAATGTTTTTTCCGTTACTTAATTTAATTTGTGCGTACATTATTTTTTTACCTCTACTTTGATATTACTTTTATTATTTTTTTAACTTTTGAATGAAAGTCTAAATGTCTTTCGTAAAATCTATCTACTGAATCAAATATTTTGTTTACATATTCACTTACAAGTGATAAAAACTCATCATCTACTTTATCAAGTTTTATAAAGTATAAAAGTTTTAATGCTTTTGTTTCTAATTCATTTAAATCACAATAATGATTTATGTGTTTTTTACAAATAACGCCTCCACTTGCGACTGAAAATAAAGAATTATCAATATCTTTATTTCCACATAATACACATTCTTTTACTTCTGGTGCAACCCCAAGTAAATAAAGAAGCTTAAGTTCAAATAAAACTAAAACTAAACTTGGATATTTTGTTTTTTCAAGTATTTCTAATACTACACTAACAAAATCATAAAACTGGTTAGTATTATTTATTTCTTCTAAGAAGAAATTTACTTTTTCTAATATTGCAAGACCAATATTAAGTTTATCCATATCAGTATTAATATTAATATATGAACTTACAATCAAAGCTTCTGTAAGTGTATTTAGCTTTAGATTATTTGTTGCATTAAAATCGAGTTTCGTAAATAAATTAGTGTAATTTCTAGTTACACTATTTATTTTTTTTGCACCTCTTACAATTAAACTAAGTTTTCCTTCTTTTGTTAAAACTGTAATTAAAGCTGCATTTTCTTTGTAATCACTCTTCTTGATTACTATCCCTTCTAGTTTTTGTATTTGGCTCATCTACTATAATCTCCTCGCCTTTATACATTCGATAATTTAGATAATCAATTATTGAGCCACTTTTAAGAAATTTTCTCCAGTAGTATTTCGTTTTGTTTTCTTGCATTTTATCCCTCCATTTTTATGATTGGATAAAATAAACGAATTATACATTAAACTTCATCAGCACGATAGCCATATTCTTTTAAGCGGCTTGCTTTATTTCTCCAGTCTGTTTCGACTTTTACAAATAGTTCTAAATAGATTTTATTATTTAAAAATTCAACAATATCATGTCTTGCAAGAGTACCAATCTCTTTTATTTTAGAGCCATTTTTCCCAATAATTATTTTCTTTTGAGAAGGTCTTTCAACTATGATATCAGCAAGTATTTCAATAAGGCCATTTTTCTTTTCTTTAAAACTTTCAACCTTTACAGCAACACTGTGAGGAACTTCGTCTTTTGTTGTAAGTAAAACTTTTTCACGAATAAGTTCCGCAACAACAAAACGTTCTGGTTGATCTAATAATTGATCTTCTGGATAATACATTGGTCCTTTATCAAGGCGTTCAACAATCATATCTTTTAATTTATCAATATTAAAGCCGTTGCTTGCAGAAAGAGTAATTCCACCTGAGAAATCTAAAGCTGTTTTGTAAGTTTCAATATTTTCTTTTAAAACTTCCTCTTTTTCTGTAAGTAAGTCAACTTTGTTTACAACAAGAATAATTGGAGCTTTTACTTTTTTTAAAGTTTCAACTATAAACGCATCGCCAGGACCCATTTTTTCGCTACCATCAACGACAAATAAAACTACATCAATTCCTTCAAGTGAAGAAAAAGCAGTTTGATTCATAAAATTTCCGAGTTCAGTTTTTGGTTTGTGAATACCTGGTGTATCAATAAAAATCATTTGAACATCATCAGTTGTATAAATACCTTGAATTCTGTTTCTTGTTGTTTGTGCTTTTGATGTTACTATCGCAAGTTTTTTGTCTAACATTTGATTTAAGATTGTACTTTTACCAACATTAGGACGCCCTAAAATTGCGATAAAACCAGATTTAAAATCTTTATTCATGTAAATCACCACTTGTGAATGCAAAAGGTATTAAATCTTTAACCGTGCATTCAAACACTTCTTTTTTAAGATTAATCATTGTTACTTTTGCATCCATATTCATAAGTTCACTAATAACTTGACGACATGCTCCACATGGACTTGTAATTCCTTTTACAGGATTTGCTAGAATAACAATTTCTAAAATATCATCTTTTCTTAAGCCTTTAGAATATGCAGTAAATAAAGCACTTCTTTCAGCACAATTTGTTAGCCCATATGATGCATTTTCTATATTTGAACCTGTTATATATGACCCATCTTTTAATATTAATACTGCCCCTACTCTAAAGTTAGAATACGGAACATATGCATTATCATATGCAAGTTTAGCTAAATTATATTTTTCTTCGATACTATACATAACTACCTTCTTATTTTAACTATTTCTAAAACTCTATCTTGGATTTCAAACATTTCTTTTTCTGCTTCTTCGTCCATATGATCATATCCAAGTAAGTGTAACATACCATGTGTTACTAAGAATGCAAATTCACGAATTTCTGAATGTCCATATTCATTTGCTTGAGAAACAACTCTATCTTTATTAATAAAGATATCACCTAGTTCAAGTGGTAAGATTCTTTCTTCTTCGGCATCAATACCTGCAAAAGATATTACATCAGTTGGAGAGTCTATTCCTCTATATTCTTTATTAATTTCATGAATACCTGCATCATCTGTAATAATAAAACTTACGACATGTTTTGTTTTTCTTGTATATTCTTTATTAATTACTTTAATAATTTTTTTAATTATTTTCTTTGCAGGAACATTTAAACTATCTACCATGCCAGTTAAATTAAATTTAATCATTTTCTTTTTCCTCGTATTTTGCGATTATCTTTGTAACAATTGGGTGTCTCATAACATCTAATGCCCCAAATTCAATATGTTTAATTCCATCAATATCTGCTAACAAACGTGTTGCTTCAATTAAACCAGATGATGACTTATTTGGCAAGTCAATTTGAGTTATATCACCAGTAATAATCATTTTAGAATTAAAACCAAGTCGTGTAACAAACATTTTCATTTGATTACTTGTTGCATTTTGTCCTTCGTCTAAAATAACAATAGCATTATCTAGTGTTCTACCACGCATATAGGCAAGTGGAGCTATTTCAATAACACCTTTTTCAATTAATTTATCTGTTGATTCTTTTCCTAAGAATTCGTAAAGTGAATCATAAATAGGAATTAAATATGGGTCTACTTTTTCTTTCAAATCGCCTGGTAAGAAACCTAGTTTTTCTCCTGCTTCTACTGCAGGACGAGTGATAATAAGTTTTCTAACCTTATTTGTTTTAAGCATGTTTACCGCATACCCCACAGCTAAGTAAGTTTTACCTGTACCTGCAGAACCTGTCGCAAAAACAACACATGAATCTTCCATTGCCTTTAAATATTCTTGTTGCGTAAGAGTTTTCGCATATATTTTTTTGCCATCATAAGTATTTACAATTACTTGTTTCTTTTGATAGAATGCCAAAATACTCTTTCTTGTTTCATCATAGTTGATACTATTATTAAAACGATTAATTATATAAATAATATCTCTTTCTTGAAAAGAAATACCTTTTTCACATAAAAAGTAAATTGCATTAACAATTTCTCCAGTTTTAATAAAATCAGCACTTGCATCAATTACTAATGTATCGTTCATGTGTGCGATGTTATAGTTTAATTCTTTTCTTATAATGTTTAAATTTTTATTCATAGGACCTAAAAATGTCTTTTCACATTCAAGATCAGTAAACTTTAATAATACTTTATATTCCAATGAATTCACCTCATTTATTGTACGATTATTATACCATATTTATTATTTTTTTTAAAGTGTTTTATTTAATAAAAAAAGCTTGTAAACAAAGTTTACAAGCTTAATTAAATATTATTTACAATAACGGCCTTCTAAAGCTGATGCAAGTTCAATTGTTTCAACTTTATCTCCATTCTTAATTGTTACAGTATAAGTAACAACTTGTGAATGTAGAGGTTGTTCTTTAACACGTCCATTATTATCTATGTATTCTGAATTAGATACCATACCGAATTCAACGCTTGAGAATTTAGTTTCTTTAGTATGTTCTGCTTCAACTAATTCTAAGAATTCCCACCAAATTTCTAGATCATTTTCAAGCATTGGTTGAGGACAATCTTTACCAGCAAAGAAATGGTGACCATGAACTCTTGTAATATCTAAATCGTGTCTAATCATAATATCAGCTACAAGTTGTGCAGTGATATGCCATGTTAACCATAAGTCAGAACCAAGGTCAACTGCTGATTCAATACCTACAGAATTGTAGTTACCACCTGTAGAACAAATGCGTCCTTCGTAAACTTGAGTGTAGCACCACCAAGTTGTACCCATATAGTATTTACCATTTTCAACTTTAACTGGTAAGCCCATATCATTAAAGAAGCTTTCAATTGGTCTATTAGTAAATTGTCCGCCACCAAATCCTGGTTTAGAAGAAAGTGTACCATCAGCATTGATTGTATGGTCTGTATTTCTTTCTTTATAATTCCATGGAGTAGGAACTTTGATAGTAGTCTTTTGACCAAAGATTTCATAATATCCATCATTAGATGCAGTAACATCTACATGTAATAAATCTTCACCTTCAGTATAAGCAATACCAGTATCCATCCATTCAAATTTACCTACAATATCCATACTACCAGAGTCACCTGCATGCCAGCCTGACATCTTTTCATCTAATGAGTAGAATACACCATCATTACCAGATGCATAGTGGATTGATACGTCACCTGCAGCTGAGAAGTAAGCAACGTTAGCTTCAGCATCAGCGCCTTTTGACATATTACCAGTGTAGTGAACTGTAACGAATTCTACAGATTCCATTTCACCCCAAGTAGCTTGTGTTTTGTTAGAAATTTCATAGTATTTTGTATTAATTTCTAATTCTTTATTGAAAATCATTTTGTTAACTGAACCAATGATATCAGCATAGTAAACTGGAGTTCCAGCGCCAATACCAAGTTCATATCTAACAAAGATATTACTTACATGTGAATCAAGAATGAATTTTAATGCTTCTGATTGTTCAGCACTTAATACTGTAACAACAAATTCTTGATATACAGATGGATTATCTTTAACACTTGCACGAATAACAGCTTTACCGCTTGCAACTGCTAATACATTACCATTATCATCAACTGTTGCAAGAGTTGGAGTAACTGATGACCAAACGATATCTTGGATATTACCAAGTTTATCGAAGTATGATGCATTTAATTTTATAGTTTCACCAATTGCAGCATAAGAGTTAGTTTCATAACTAATTTCAAAGTGAGCTGGAGTTTGAACTTCAATAGTTACTTTATCAGTAACACCACTTAATGACATTGATTTAATTGTAATAGTTACAGTACCATTGTTATGAGCAGTGATTAAACCATTTTCATCAACTGTTGCAATATTTTCATCACTTGAATAGAATCTAACAGTTTTTTCAAATGCGTCATTTGGAGCAATACTCCATGCTAATTGATATGTAGTATAACGATCTAAAGTTTCAACTTTATTAGTAATTGTGATAACATCAACTAATGTTAATGCTTCATATTGAGCAAATAAAGTTACATCACCTTTAACGTCTTCAGCACTTTCATACACTTTACCACTTCCATCTTTCCAACCAACAAAACGATAACCATATTTATAACCTTGAAGTAAACTACTTCCGTTTGATAAAGTTAAAGTTACAACTTTGTTTTCTGGAGCAGTATTGTAGAATTTAATAGTAACTGGACTTGTATTAGATGCAAGAGTAGGATCGCCTTCAAATACTGCGATATCTTCTAAGTTAACTTTCTTGAAATTTGTAACTTCAGATGCGTATTTATTATGAGATGAAGATATAATAATTACATAATCAGCACCTTCTGGCCATACAGAAGTTTGACCACTCTTTAAAATAGATTTAACTTCATATAAACCTGAATGCATATTTCTACCAACGTAAATTCTTTCAGAGAATACTGGTTTAGGGTCAGTTGATTTATTATAAATGAAGATACAGTCTGTATAACTTCCCCAGAATCCACCAGAGTAGCTATTAGATATGATTTGTGCAGATGGAGTACCATTGATTCTATATACTTCTTCAGAAACACCGCCAGCAAAATCATAAGTAACTTCGCTTAATCTTTCAAGTTTCCAATTAGCATAAACAGTAACATCACCTTTTTGTGTTGCAGGTAAAACTGTAATATAATCTTGTGAATCAGCAGCTAAAGTCCAACCTAAGAATACATAACCCTCTTTTGTAGGAACTGGAAGTGCAAATTCAATACCTTCTAAGTATTGATTATCACCACTTACTTCTCCACCATTTGTTTCATATGAAATTGAAGAGAATTTAACTTCACTACCACTTCCATATGCAGGAACTTCTGCTTCAGAATTATAATAAGGATTGTAAGTAACTTTGCCTAAGAATTTAGTTGCAGCAGGAGCACCACCATAGTAGTTTAATAAACCATCAACGCTTGCATTACTTGCATTTTTAATATAATAAGAACCATTATTATTAATTGATTTGTTATAGTTAACTTTAATAACAGCAGCATCTGGACAACCTGCATCAACTCTTAATAACATGTAAGAATCTTTAACAGTATTATATGCGAAGTTAATATTAACTAAACCATCAGCAGCACCTTTATAAGTTACGAATGTAGCTGCAGCATGGCTAGCAGCAGTTTGGCCATTATTAACAAATGTATTGTTAATTATTTCATAATTACCTTCAGAATAAATTCTAAACCAAACAACATATTGTGAGAATCCTTCTAAATAGTTACCTTCAAATAATACATCACCTTTAATACCATATGTTGCATTTTCAGCACTGATTTTGAAACCATCGTTATAGTTTTGTCTATTTCCAACAAAATGACAACCTTTAACAACTAAGCCATCAAAGTCATAACCATAAATGTACATTGGTCTGATTGAATCAAAATCTACAGCTTTACAGTGAATGATTTGAGTATTTTTATAATCAGCACCTGTACCAGCAGCAAAATAGAATGGAGCATTTACGCTGTTATTACCTTGGTTAACTGTAGAACCAGTAA
>CAJGCS010000049.1 GCA_904501965.1 uncultured Bacilli bacterium
AATAAAGTTAGTTAGTTAATAAAGGAGGATTTATGAAAAAGAAAAGATCAGTATTTTTAATCCTTATACTTTTATTTGTTATAATCGTTTCAATTGCAGGAATTATTTTGATTCCTGGCCAAGTGTTCACTATTGATCCTAATTTAGACTGGACGCAATATTTAATCTATATTCCAATTACTACACTAGTAGTAGCTCTATCAGTTTTAATTGCACATATTGGAAATAGTAACCATCAAAAGCATATTAAAGCTATGGAAAATAGATTATCAATGTGGAATTCAATTAGCTATCGTGTTAAAAAAGCTGGTGAAACTGCATTTAATAAACTACCTATCGGTATTATTGTAATTGATAATGACTATAAAATTGTATGGTCAAATGATAATGCAAGAACAATTTTTATGAGTCCATTACAAAGTACAAACTTACGTGATGTTTCACTTTCTATTTATGATAAAATGATTTCTACAGAACAAGATGAATCAGGAGTTATTCGTTTTATTCAAAATATATATGGTAGCATTTATGAGGTAGAATATTCACCACAATATGATGTATTATACTTTAAGAATATTACTGAGTTAGAACAACTAAGAGTTAGATATGATAATCGTATATGTGCAGTTGGTTATATTAATGTAGATAACCTAGAAGAAACTTTAGCAGAATTCTATGTTCAAGATCGTACAAAATATCAAGGTGAAATTATTAATGCTATTACAAATTGGGCTAGTAAATTTGGTGTTCATGTACGTGCTTATAGTGATTCTAAATATATGTTAATCATGGATAAAGAACAACTAAGTAATGTTGTTAAAGACAACTTTACTATTCTTGATGATGTTAAAACTTTATTTACAACAAGTAGAAGCGTACGTGTTACTTTAACCATTGGTATAGCATGCGCTGATATTAATATAACACAGCTTGCAGATGAAGCTCAACATCAACTTGAACTTGCGTTAAACCGTGGTGGTGACCAAGCAGTTGTTAAGATTGATGAAAAGTTAATGTACTTTGGTGCTAAAACTGACCCTGTTCAAAAAGAGTCACGTGTTGGTATTAGAAATAAGAGTGAAGAACTTCAAGCATTAATTAAACAATCTTCATGTGTTTATTCAATCGGTCATCGAAATTTAGACGCTGATGGATTTGCTGCTACACTTGCAATATACTTAATGGCAAAATCTTTAGGAAAAGAAGCATATATCATTCTTGATCCAAATAGTATAGATCCAACTGTTGCAAGAATTTATGAAAGTATTAAACTAGAATATTTATCTTTATTAGATGATATTGTTTCACCATCTAAGATATCAAAGGTTGATAAGAATAGTTTATTAATGATTGTTGACTGTCAAACAGAACAACAACTTGCTGATTCTAAATTTATTAAGAAGTTTGATAAAATTGGTATTATTGATCATCACAGAAAAGGTGAGGGTGAAGTTAAAAATCCAAGATATTATTACACTTTAACATCTGCATCATCAAGTGTAGAATTAATCGCAGGTTTATTTGAATTTTGTGAAAAACCACTTGAAATAAATGAATTTGAAGCAACACTTCTATTACTAGGTGTTGTTGTTGATACAAATAACTTTGTATATCGTACATCATCTACAACATTTGAAGTAGCTGCAAAACTTCAAAAATATGGTGCTGATATGAATATGGTTAAAACATATTTAAAAGAAACTCATGATGAGAAAAAACTAAGAAATGTATTTATTGACAAAATGGAAGTTAAAGGAGTTAATAAAAACATTGCGATAACATTTGATGATAGCCAAAATAAATACGAAAGAGCTGACCTTGCGAAAGTATCAGATGAACTAATTTCTATTTCAGGTATTGAACTTGGTTTAACAATTGCATACCTTGAAGAAGGTAGAATTGGTATAAGCGCAAGAAGTTTAGGTAATATTAACTGTCAAATGTTAATGGAAAAAATGGGTGGAGGCGGACACTTAAATAATGCTGCTGCTCAAATTAAAAATTCAACTGTAAAAGAAGTTTATAAAAAACTTCTTGATACTCTTGAAAAATTTGTCGAAGAGGATACAAATATGAAAGTAATCTTAACAAAAGATCATAAGAAATATGGTAAAAAAGATGATATAATTGATGTTGCTGCTGGATTTGGTAATAACTTAATTAGAACTGGTCTTGCAATTTTTGCATCACCAGAAAACATTAAAAATGTTGAAAAACAAAAAGCAGAAGAAAATGATGCAAAAAATAGAGAAATTCAACAACGTAAAGAAGAAAAAGAAGTTATTGAATCAAAACCTATCAAATTAACTGTTAGAGTTGGTAAGGATGGAAAATTATTTGGTTCGATTACCAACAAACAAATTGCAGAAGCTATTGAGCAACAATTTGGAATAAAAATTGAAAAAAGAAAAATCACAGTTGATGCTTCAATCAACACAATTGGTGAACATAAAGTAAATATTGATTTACATCAAAGTGTAAAAGCAACAGTAACAGTTTACGTTTCTGAAGCAGAATAGGAGTAATTTATGGAAGCTAATCGCACTGTTCCATATAATGTAGATGCTGAGAAATATGTCTTAGGTAGTGTATTTTTTGATAATAATATAATAACAGGTCTTGTTGGTCGTTTATCAGAAAATGATTTCTATGATGAACGCAATCAAGTGTTATTTAAGGCAATGGTTTCTCTTCATGCAAATAACAAAAAAATTGAATTATTATCAGTGACAGAAGAACTTGAACACTTAAATCATCAAGTAACAGAAGAATTTAAACAATACGTTATTGATGTTATTGAATCTGTTCCAACTGTTTCTACAACTAATCTTTATGTTGAACTTGTTGAAGAAAAAGCACTTGAAAGAAAGCTTTTAACTGATATGAAAGATATCTCTGATGATATTTTATTTAATAAAATGTCATTTCAAGACTTACTTGATAAAGCAGAAGACAAAATTATCAATGTAATCAAGAAAAGAAAAACATCAGATATCGTTACAATGAGTCAAGCTAGTGAACAAGTTTATAAACAAATTGAAAAGTTTACAGAGCAAAAGAGTGGGTTAACTGGATTATCAAGTGGATTTACAAAGGTTAATGAAGTTACACTTGGTCTTCAACGTGGTGACTTAATGATTCTTGCTGCACGTCCATCTGTTGGTAAATCTGCATATGCAATTAATCTTGCATTAAACGTTGCAAAAGAAAACAATGCTCACGTTGCATTCTTCTCACTGGAAATGAGTATTGAACAATTAATGATGAGAATTTATGCTAAAGCAGCTGAAGTTGCTTTAACAAAAATTAGAACAGGTGATTTAACTCCTGAAGATTTAATTTTACTTGGTCTTGCTCGTCAAGAACTTGCAACAACAAACCTTTATTTTGACGAAACAAGTTCAAATAACTTATCAGATATTAGAACAAAATGTCGTCAATTAAAAAATGAAGGTAAACTTGACTTTGTTGTAATTGACTACTTACAATTAATTACAACTAAATCAAACCGTGGTAGTAGACAAGAAGAAGTATCACAAATTTCACGTAACTTAAAAACATTAGCACGTGATTTAGAAGTTCCAGTTCTTGCTTTATCACAACTTTCTCGTAGTATTGAAGGCCGTGAAGATAAACGACCAATGCTTGCCGACTTACGTGAATCAGGAAGTATTGAACAAGATGCCGACGTCGTAATGTTCTTATATCGTAGAAGTGACGTTGAAGGTGTTGAAAAGACTGATGAAGAAGGCAATATGAATATGCGAGAAGATAGACACAACGAAGTACAAGAACTAGTACTTAGTATTGCTAAGAACCGTCAAGGTGCTCTTGCAAATATTGATTATCAGTTCTATGGACATTTCTGTCGTTTCGTTGAAAGAAAAGAATTTAAACCACTAGTTTCTAGTAAAGCAAAAAAACAAAAGAAAGATAATTAATGGTGATTAATTATGGCGAGTCGTATAGACATTATATGTCAAAGATATGATCAAATAAATGAACTTTTAACAGATATGAGTGTTGTAAGTGATATTAAAAGACTTACTGAACTTTCTAAGGAACAACGCTCTATTGAAAAAACAGTTTTAAAATATCGAGACATTCAAAAATTAGAAAAAGAAATTGAAGATTTAAAAGAAATGGTTCATGACGAAGACCCTGACATTCGTGAAATGGCAGAAGTTGAATTAGCTGATGCTGAAGAAAAATTAGTTAAATGGAATGAAGAATTAAAAATCTTATTACTTCCAAAAGACCCTAACGACGAAAAGAACGTAGTTGTTGAAATAAGAGGAGCTGCTGGTGGTGATGAAGGTAATATCTTCGCTGGTGACTTATACAGAATGTATGTAAAATATGCTGAATCAAAAGGATGGAAGATTGAACTTCTTGATTCTGAAGATTGTGAAGCTGGTGGATTTAGTAACATTAGCTTTATGATTAATGGTGATTCTGTATATTCATTCTTAAAATATGAATCAGGATCACACCGTGTACAAAGAGTTCCATCAACTGAATCAGCTGGTAGAATTCACACATCAACTGCAACAGTTTTAGTAATGCCTGAAGCTGATGAACTTGAAGTTCAACTTGACATGAATGATGTTAGAATTGATATCTTCTGTTCATCTGGTCCTGGTGGACAATCAGTTAATACAACAAAATCAGCTGTTCGTGTAACACACATTCCAACTGGTATTATCGTATCTTGTCAAGATGGTAAGAGTCAACATGAAAACAAAGCAAGTGCTCTAAAAGTATTACAAGCAAGACTTTATGATAAGATGTTACAAGATAAAGAAGCAGCTGAAGGAGCTGAACGTCAAGCAAAAATCGGTCATGGTGATAGAAGTGAAAAAATTAGAACTTACAACTATCCTCAAAACCGTGTTACAGACCATAGAATCGGTTATACAGTTCAACAACTTGACCGTATTATGGAAGGAAAACTTGATGGAGTAATTGAAGCACTTATTACATATGAACAACAAAAGATGTTAAGTGTTGCAGAAACTGAAGAATAAAAAAATATGTGATTATAAAGCGGACATATTCGTTTTATAATCACTTTTTTTTATATAATTCATTTATAAAAATAAAAAATATGATATAATTACATTAGAAAAAGAGGTGTTTTGTATGAATGGTTTATTTAATGAAAAAATAGAAAGAACAAATACAGGTGCAATTAAATGGGATGCACAACCAAATAAAGAAGATCTACCTTTTTGGATTGCAGATTCTGATTATGCAAGTGCACCTTGTGTACTTGATGCATTAAAACATGTTGCAAGCCATGGTGTATATGGATATAATAAAATTCCTGATGAATTCTTTGATGCTATTAAATATTGGTATAAAAAACGCTATGATAGTAATGTCTTAAAAGAATGGATTATTCCTTCAACTGGTGTTATTTTATCAATTAGAATGCTTCTTGATATTTTAACTAAAGAAGGTGATGGTGTTATTTTACAAACACCTGTTTATCATACTTTCCATCATGTAATAAATAACAATAATCGAGTAATCATTGAGAATAAGCTAATTAAACAAAATGATACTTACGTTATGAACTATGATAACCTTGAAAGTTTATTTAAAATGGGACATAAAGTGATGATTCTTTGTTCTCCACATAATCCTGTAGGTCGCATTTGGAAAGAAGAAGAAATTAAAAAAGTATTGGAAATTGCAAAAAAATATAATGCATTTGTAATTATTGATGAGATTCATAGTGATTTAAACGTAACTTCTAACAAGTTTGTAAGTGGAATAGATTTTGTTAATATATATGATAATATTGTGATTTGTAATGCACCAAGTAAAGCTTTTAATATTGCTGGACTTCATACATCATATCTAATTGTTCCAAAAGAAGAAATGAGAAATAAAATTAACGCTTTATCAGAAAAAGAATTTTTAAATTCACCTTCTGTATTTGGCTATAGTGCAACTATTGCAGCTTACACTAAAGGTGAAGAATGGATCAAAGAACAAAACAAACATATTTTAAATAATTACAAATACTTAAAAGAATTCTTAAATGAATACTTAAAAGATGTAGTTGTTACAAAATTAGAAGGTACTTATCTTGTTTGGCTTGATTTCTCTTATACAAATCTTACTACTGATGAGATATTAGAAAAGTGTAAGAACAATGGAATTATTTGTTCAGGTGGTGTTCAATTTTGCAAAGATTATGAATCTTATTTAAGATTTAATATTGCATGTCCATTTGATCAATTAAAAGAAGGATTAAATAGACTTGTAAAAACATTCAAATAGACTAAGTTTTAAACTTAGTCTATTTTTCCGACAGTAGTATTATCTTTTGTTCTTGATTCAAGTTCTTTAATAGGATGCTTTAATACTTCATATCGGTAATCTTCGCCAAATAGTTCAATCGCACTTTCAATTACTCGATGACTTGCAACCATACTATTTGTTTTGTTTACTGCATCTTGATAAAAACAAAATCTTGTCACATCCTCTAAATCATCAACATGAACATAGTCTTCATAATAGGATGTGTTATATACAGTTTTTTCAATTACATCTCTGATATATTCTTTGTTTTCTCCAAAAACAAGAGGTTTTGGAAATTCTTCTTTTTTAAATAAATCGCTAATATCTTTATTAGTATATTTCTTTAAGTATTCTAACGCAAGCTTTAAATGCGATACTTCCATTTCAAAATGTTCTTGCCAAATATCTTTGATATGTTGACATGACTCTTGTTCTTTCATAGAGTAATATAAGTAGCATTCAGTATATTCATGCATTACCCAACACTCAAACCAAGAAGTTGTTGGGTCTTTTAAACTTTCATATTGACTTACGTGTTGTTCTTCAATCATTCCGATTTCTTGATAAAGACGTCTGCCTAAATCATTTTTGTAAAGTTGAGCTACATTCATATAAAAGTTCATTGTTTGTTGTTCCGCAGCAGTAATAATTGATGCTACAAGTTTTGAATAATCATTTTCTGCTTCATCATCCATAGAATATCTAATATTATCATAAGGATGACGGTGCTCACTAATTGTTGGTCTACCTGGCATAATTTCTGTGTAATGTCCTACTAATTCTTCAGCGTCAATACCATAGTCCATTTTAAGCAAATTTGCAAAACGATATAAATGGTCAAAATCTTCAAGTAAAGCAAAATCAAGTGCCTTTTTGTTTTCCTCGTTTGTTTCACCTTTTGCAAGAATAGCAGTAAGTTCAATTGCAAGTTGTTCATAACTAATAGTTTCTTCTAAAAT
>CAJGCS010000050.1 GCA_904501965.1 uncultured Bacilli bacterium
AAAACACATAAACCAGTGATATATTCAGCATCGATAAATGATAAGATACTTGGTAAGAAACTAAAATCAACATTTTCAAAAATCAAACTTCCAGCACCAGCCATATTAGTACCGAACCAGTCAATACCTCCAAAACCACACATTTTTATGAAAGCATTAACTAAGCCTTGTCTACTTTCAAACATTACCGCAAATACCATACCGATGGCAATTGTATTAGTAACGTAAGGAAGGAAGAAGACTGTTTGAAGAATCTTTTTTAAACCTTTAATTGAGTTTAAAGCTACAGATATCAATAATGATAAAATCAGTGATAATGGTACTGATACAAATACGATTATCATTGTATTTAACAATGCAGGTCTAAAATAATTACTCTTTAAAAGAATTTGATAATTTTCAAATCCAATTCCACCAGATAATTCTGGTCTCATGAAATTGTATTTTTCTCTAAAAGAAATTAAGATTGTGTTAAATAGCGGATAAAACGTAAAGATTCCAAGTAAGATTATCGCTGGTGATAAGTATAGTAGCCCTCTTAAGAAATTCTTGACGGGTTTTCCTTCAACCATACTATTTTACTCTCACTTCAGTAACTTTATCAAATACGTGATATTTGTGTGGTTTAATATTTACTTTTACTGTTTGACCTTCTTCAACTTGTGAATCAGAATCTACAATAAAACGAACAGTGTCTTTTTCAGAGAAAGGATTTCTTGCAACAATTGATTTATCTCTACCAATGTTTTCTACTTGAAGAATTTCAATTGTTAATTTTCCATCATCACTAATTTCAATACCTTCTGGTCTAATACCAATTGTAACTTCTTGATTAGAAAGTTCGCTTTGTCCGATTACTTCTCTACCAATGTATAATTGACCATTTGATACATAACCATTAAAGATATTAATTGGTGGAGTACCTAAGAATTTTGCAACGAATTGGTTTTCAGGGTTATCGTAAACATATTGAGGTTGGCCAAGTTGTTGCATTACCCCGAATTTCATTACAACAATTTCATCTGAAATACTCATCGCTTCTTCTTGGTCGTGAGTAACGAAAATAGTTGTAATACCAGTTTCTCTTTGAATACGTTTGATTTCTTCACGAGTTTGAAGACGTAAACGAGCATCAAGGTTAGAAAGTGGTTCGTCTAGTAATAGAACTCTTGGTTCTTTAACAAGCGCACGTGCAATCGCAACACGTTGTTGTTGTCCACCTGATAATTGTTTTGGTTTACGATTTAATAATTCTTCAATACCTACAAGTTTTGCATATTTGTGTAATCTTTCATATGCTTCAACTTTTGATAACTTCATGTTTTGAAGAGGGAACATGATGTTTTGTTTGATTGTCATATGCGGATAAAGCGCATAGTTTTGGAATACAAGTCCGATACCTCTTTTTTCTGCAGGTAATTCAGTTACATCTTCATCACCAAAGAAAATTTGACCTGAACTAGGTTCCATAAGCCCAGATATCATGTATAGTGTTGTAGATTTACCACAACCTGATGGGCCTAATAAACCAATAAGTTTTCCAGAAGGAATATCGATTGTTAAATTATCAACAGCTCGAACTTCTGAATTCTTATCAGCAAAGATTTTAGTTAAATTAACTAAACGAATGTCCATAAATCCTTACCTCCTGTAACTACTTTCGTAATATTTTTTTGGTTTCATTCTCGTGTTTATTATACCATAAATGACATTTATTTGCAAATTATTTATTTGTCTTTTTAAAGCCACCAAAAACGAAAAGGTTTGCATTATTTTTTTAATTAACGAATTTTTCCTACACTTTTTTATTTTGTTAATGTTTTTGAATAAATAAAAAATAAAAAGCAGATTAAAATCTGCTTTTTTTATTTGTTTGTTTTTACCCTCAAATCAAGCGCTCTTTTAAGTGTTATTTCATCAACATATTCAATGTCGCCACCAGCTGGCAAACCATAACCTATTCTTGAAATAACAACGTCTTTTTCAGCTAATATTTTTTCAATATATAACGCTGTCATTTCGCCTTGTGGAGTAAATGGTGTTGATAAAACAATCTCTTTTGTGTCAGAATTTAAACGCGCATTTAAAGTAGTAATATTCAACTCATCCGGGCCAATTCCTTCCAGTGGAGCAATTAATCCGCCTAGTATATGATATAGTCCATTATATTGATTTGTCTTCTCTATTGCAATAACATCTTTTGTGTCTTTAACAATCATAATTTGTGATTTGTCTCTATAATTACTAGTACATATATCACAAACTTCTTTGTTTGTTAACATTCCACAAACACTACATTTTCGTGTGTTTTCTTTAACGTCCACAAGAGTTTTAGAAAACTCTTCAACTTGTTCTTTTGGCATTTTTTCGATAACATAGTATGCATATCTAGCAGCTGTTTTTTTCCCAACACCTGGAAGCTTTTCAAAATAATGAATTAATGCTTCAAGAAAAACAGGTTCATTCATTTTAGAACAATCCGCCCATACCACCGAACATTGATGTATACTTACTCATTTTTTCTTCAGTATATTCATCAATTTCGCTAATTAATTGGCGAGATAAAGCTACTATTGCATCTTCGATCATTTCATAATCGTCTCTATCAACAAATTCAAACTCTTTGTCGATCACAACACTTTTAATTTCTTTTTTGCCAAGCATTACTAAAGTAACAGGACCGCTTGTTGCACTAAACTCTGTTTGTTCAATTTCTTTTTGTGTTTGAATCATTTCTTGTTGAAGACGTTTGATTCTTAACATTGCTTGTTTATTCATAAAATTAATTCTCTCTTTCTACAAAATCAGCTCCAAATAAAGCTTCAGCTTGTCTTAGCGCTTCGCTTTTTTTAGAAACTATTGAATCTGAGTTTGTTATAACAATTTTTAATTCAGGATTATTAATTGGAGATAGACGTGGTGTTCTATTTCCCATAGAATATTGACCATGATATTCTAAACGTTTTTCTTGCCATACATTTTCTGGAAGCGCCATAAAATCATAGTCTTTTTCAAACGCAATCTTTAAAACTTGTTTTGCGCTTTCGTGAGCTTTTGGCATCATTAATTGATTACACATTCCAGCACTAGGATAAATAATTAAAAGCTCATTTGTACCATTAGCAATCATTTTACCATCTTTTAACATATGTGCGATTGGCGCAAGCATATTACCTACATTTGCCTCAAGTCTCATCCAGCCCTCAAGTAATAAAGGTTTCTTTTCACGGTTTGCATTTTCACGCGCTTGATGAAGTATTCTTTCAACAATACGTACATCATAGATTTTAGCAGTTTGATCTATTTGAACAACTTTAGGAGTTTCTTTAATTTCTTCTTTTGGTTCTACTTTTTCAGTTTGTTCTTCTTTAACTTCAACTGCTTTTTCTTGCTTTTCTTCGTGTACAGTTTTAAATTCAACAGAGTCACGATCGATTTCAAAAGGACTAACGCGTTTCTTGATTACTTCTTTTTTAGGTTCTTCGATAGTTTCTTCTTGTTTTGGTTTAGCTGAAAGCTCAACTGTTAATTCTCTTAACTCTTTTATGCTTTCTTCTAATTCAATAATTTTTTCGTTTACGCTATCTAAATCAACCTTTGGTAAAGATTCAATTTCTTTATTAACTTCGTCAATTGCGCTATCAATAAGCATTCTTACTTGATTTAAATTTTCTTCGATTTCTTCTTTAGGTGTGATTTTTTCTTCAACTACTTTTACTTGATTTTTAACTTCTTCTTCTATTCTATATATATTATCGTTAGTGTTAGAAATTAAATCCATAATTTGATCAACATCAGCATTATCTAAAGGAGCTAAGTTTTGTTTTGGAGCATCTTGTTTTAGTAAAGCAACATGTTCTTTAATCATCGCTTCTATTTCTTCCTTATTAATAGAAGGTGTAGTTTGTTCTTCTTTTTGAGTAGTTAAATTAAGTTCAGCAATTTTTTGATTAATCTTTTCTTCGATTGAATTAGCATCAAAATTATTAATTACATTATCTACTTTATTTTCTTTTTGATATTCTTCAAGTGTTTCTAAGCGATTATTTAAATCATCTGGTAATGCAGCAAACTTAGAGCTTACTTCTTCTAACATACCTAATTTTGCGTTCACAAATTCTTTATAAGCTTCTATATCAAGTTTTTCTAAAGAATTAGCTACACGTTTAATTTTATTTTCAAGAATAGTTAGGCTTTCTGTTGGCATGTCGCCACTAAACGTAGCTCCACCTCCGATTTTTGCTTCTAATTCTTTTATCTTACCAAGTAAGTCAAGGTCTTTTTCGCAAGAATCAACGATCTTTAATAGTGCAATTTCTAAGAATACTTTTTGAGAATTAGCGTGTTTCATTTTATTTTGTGCATTAATCATCACATCAATAAAATAGAATAATTTACTTTCGCTCATTTCTTCTGATAAAGTAATAAACTCTTCAGAATTATATATTCTTTTTGTAGTTTCTTCTAAAGCACCATTCTTATATAATAATAAAGAACGACAGAAATTAACAATTGAACTAATTAAGTTTCCAGCTTCTTTTCCGTTTTCTAATATTTCATCAGAAAGATTTAAAGCATCATATGCATTTTCTTCATGTAATGCTTTTACAAGTTTAAGAATTTGTGAATCATTAACTCTACCAGTTACATTATCAACATCTTCTTCTGTAACTCCTTCTATATTATATATACTAACTTGATCTAATATACTTAACGCATCACGCATACCGCCATCTGATGCTTCTGCAATACTATAAAGTGCATCGTCTGATATCTTAATGTTTTCTTTTTCAGAAACCATTCTTAATTGTTCAACAATATCTTTGCTACGAATGCGTTTATAGTCAAATCTTTGACAGCGAGAAAGGATAGTTGCAGGAATCTTATATGGTTCTGTTGTTGCAAGCACAAACATAACATGTGCAGGCGGTTCTTCTAATGTTTTTAAAAGAGCATTAAAAGCAGCTCCACTAAGCATATGTACTTCATCAATAATATAAACTTTTTTATTTAATTGACTAGGTAAGAAATTTACTTTTTCTAAAATATTTCTAATTTCTTCAACACCATTATTACTAGCAGCATCAAGTTCAACAATATCTGTTGTTTCGTCTACATTTATTGATAAACAGTTAGCACACTTGCCGCACGGTTCTCCAGATAAAGGATTTAGGCAGTTTACTGCACGAGCAAATATTCTTGCAAGTGTAGTTTTACCTATACCACGAGGTCCACTAAATAAATAAGCATGCATTACTCTTTCTTCACTTACCGCATTCTTAAGGGTTTTTATAATATGTTTTTGCCCAACAACTTCACTAAAATTTGTAGGGCGATATTTACGATACAAGGCTTGATATGACATATTTATTATTCCTTTCATATTATTTATATTATACCACATATTCGTTTTTTTTCAAAGTAAATACTACTATTTTTTATCCCTTAAAAAAACCATATTTTCTTTCTTTATTATATATATTTATTTTTCGTATATAATAATATTAAACTTATTTAAATATATTTTAGCTTACTAAAATATAATATTACTTTAAACGTTTGACTTTTTTTAAAAAAATGATATAATGGTAATGATTTTTAGGAGGAATTTAATAAATGAAAAATAAAAAACCAATAAAGCTTAAAATACTTCCTTTTTGTATAGCTATTTTAATGGTATTATTAATTACAGGAGGTATTGGTGCTTATACATCTTTATCTTGGGTTGATACAAAACTTGATTTCTTAGATGGTTTCTTCGCCCTTGAAAATAATAAAGACATTCAAACTACAGATTATATCAAAAAAACACTTGAATTAAGAAGCGATAGATATGCTGATGCAAGTGAATTTATTGATTTAAAATTCAGAGATCCTGAAACAAACGAAGAATATTCTGAAAATTCTTTAAACGGAAGCACATACAAAAACGGTGTAATGGATTTAAATGGTTACTTCAAAGTTTACTTAACTGCTGAAGTGAATGAATCAGAAAACACTAATGGTTCTCTTGAAGTTATTTATAGATTTAATTTCTTCAATGTTGATTATACAAAGATTGGTACAGAAGCTCTTGAAGATATTTCAAATTGTAATCTTGCAGTTGTATATGTAGACGGAACTGAACTTGCAGATAGTCAAGAAGAAACAGACCACAAAGAAGATTTAAAAGGTGAAGCTGCTCTTAACTATACACTAGAAAATGTAACTGCTGCTGGTTATGAAGCAATAGGTTTATTACAACATCAATTCCCTTATTCACTTAACGGTAAAGATTATTCTAAAGATAGTAAAGTGTTTGATAGAAACGCTGTCGTTGGCGATAAAGAAGCAACAGCTGTTATTCTACAATCTTCATTTATCCAATATGGTAACTCTGTTTATGGCGGAGAAGATAGCCGTATAGATTTTGATAAAGAAATTGGTGATTCTGCAACATTTGCAATCGTGTTAACAGAAGTTGATGAAAATGGTTCTTATAAAGTAAAGAAAGTTTTACTTGAAGGAACAATGGAAAACATTATTCATAGTGCTGATTTAAGCAATGCAGAAACAAAAGAAGAAGCATTAAGACACTTCCATAAAGGTTATGGAGATAAATTCTATGCACATCCTGAATTCTTAAAATATTCTTGGAAAAATATTGTTTTATTTACAGGTATCGCATTTGTAATTTCATCAGTTCTTGCAGTATTATTCTACATGATTTGGGTTGACGATAAACAAAAAGCAGCACCAAAAGCAAAAAAATAAACAAACAAAAACCACTAACAAAAAAGTTAGTGGTTTATTTTTTTATTTTAGAATTCACAATTTCTTGGAGTTCTTGGGAATGGTATTGCATCTCTGATATTTTCAATACCTGTAACATACATGATTAAACGTTCAAACCCAAGACCGAAACCTGCATGTTTTACACCGCCATATCTTCTTAAGTCTAAATACCAATCAAGCGGTTCTGTTTGCATTTTTAATTCTTGCATTCTAGCTAGTAATAAATCAAGTCTTTCTTCTCTTTGAGAACCACCTACAAGTTCGCCTGCACCAGGTACAAGTAAGTCTACTGCAGCTACAGTTTTATTATCATCATTTAATCTCATATAGAAAGCTTTAATATCTTTTGGCCAGTTTGTAACAAATAC
>CAJGCS010000051.1 GCA_904501965.1 uncultured Bacilli bacterium
CTTTGAAATGTTAGGAAACTTTTCTATTGGTGATTATTTTAGAGAAGAAGCAATTGAAATGGCATCCGAATTATTATTTGATGAAAAATGGTTTGGATTTGATCATGATAAAATTTATATAACATACTATCCAGATGATAAAACTACATTTAATAAATGGGTTTCATGTGGAGTTAATCCAGAACACTTAATTCCTTTAACAGATAACTTCTGGGAAATTGGTGAAGGTCCATGTGGTCCTGATACAGAAATCTTCTTCGATAGAGGAGAAAAGTATGATCCAGAAGGCCTTGGAATTAAGATGTTAAAAGAAGATATTGAAAATGATAGATACATTGAAATTTGGAATATCGTTCTTAGTCAATTTAACTCTATGCCTGGTGTTCCTCGTAGTGAATATAAAGAACTTCCAAGTAAAAACATTGATACAGGAAGTGGATTAGAAAGACTTGCATGTATTTTCCAAGGAACTGAAACTAACTACGAAACTGACCTTTTCTTACCAATGATTAAATACATCGAAAGCATTTGTGAGTATAAATATGAAGGTGCAAATGATGATATTAAAATGGCATTTAGAGTAATTGTAGATCATATCAGAAGTGTAAGTTTTGCAATTGCTGATGGTGCTATGCTTTCAAATGAAGGCCGTGGATATGTATTAAGAAGAATCTTAAGAAGAGCAGTAAGATATGGTAGAAAATTAGGTATTACAAAACCATTCTTATATAAAATTGTTGATGTTGTTGTAAACAATATGAAAGATTTCTACTCTTATTTAGTTGAAAAACAACCAATTATCGAAAAAATTGTAAAAACTGAAGAAGAAAACTTCTTAAGAACTCTTGAAGCTGGAGAAAAGAAACTTCAAGAAATTATGGCTAAATCAGGTAATTTAGTAATCTCTGGAACAGATGCATTCCTATTATATGATACATTTGGATTCCCAATTGAACTTACTAGTGAAACTGCATCTGATAATGGATTTACTGTTGATTTAGATGGATTTAATAAAGCATTAGTTGAACAAAAAGAACGCGCACGTAATGCAAGAAGTGGTCAACAATCAATGAATGTTCAAAATGAAGATTTCTTAAACTTTAAAGAAGAATGTGAATTCATTGGATATGATACTCTAATTAATGAAAATGCCAAAGTTATTGGACTATTCAAAGATGGAAAAAGAACAGAAAATGCTACTGGACTTGCATATGTTGTATTTGATAAAACACCTTTTTATGCAGTATCTGGTGGACAAATGGGTGACCATGGAACTATTATTGCAGGTGATAGAACATTTGAAGTATTTGATACAATCAAACTACCTAACAAACAACATGCAAATGTAATCGATTTAAATGACTATACTTTAAATGTAGGCGATGTAGTTGTTGCTCAAGTAGATGAAAAAGTTCGTTTCGAAACAGCTTGTAACCACTCTGCAACTCACCTTTTAAATCAAGCTTTACGTGAAGTTTTAGGTAACCATGTAGTTCAACAAGGTTCTCAAGTTACTCAAGAAAATTTACGTTTTGACTTTAACCATTATCAAAACTTAACAGTAGATGAAATCTTAAAAATTGAACAAATTGTTAACGAAGAAATTAAAAAGGACCATAAAGTAAATATTATTGAAACATCACTTGAAGAAGCTAAAAAAGCTGGTGCTCAAGCTGAATTTGGAGAAAAATATGGAGAAGTTGTTAGACTTGTTGATATGGATTTCTCTAAAGAACTTTGTGGTGGTACACACGTAACAAATACTGGTGTGATTGAAAAATTCACACTTGTAAGTATTGAATCAAAAGGTTCAGGTATTTTTAGAGCTGAAGGATCTACAAATACAAATGCATATAATGCAATTTGTGACAAAACAGATAACTTTAAAAATGAAATCATTACAATTTCTAGTAAAATTAATGAAATTATTGAAAAAGCAGCTAAAGATGGCTTTGATATTAAACAAAGAAATTTAGAGATTCCAGCTCTTACTGGTAGCTACTCAGATATCTTAACATATCGTACTGCTTATGAAAATGCAAGAAAAGCTTTAAAAGATGTTGATAAAGAATATGCAGAATTACAAAGAAAGCTTAATGCTCTTGATTATAAAAATTTCTTAAATAATGTAAAAGTAATTAATGGTATTAATGTTATCGTTGAAAAAGTTGAAAATCAAGACGTTAATGCTGTAAAAGATGTAATTGATAACTTATCTAATCAATTTGATAACTGTTTAATATTCTTTGCAATCGTTGCAAACGGACGTATAATTTTTATTTCTAAATCAAAAGGCAATAAACTACATTCTGGTGAACTTGTAAAAGCAGCTGCTATTACTACTGGTGGTAATGGTGGAGGTCGTCCTGACTTTGCACAAGCAGGTGGTAAAGATGTATCACTTGTTGATGTTGCTTTAGAAACTGTTTTAAATAAGGTGAATTAATGAGATACATTGGACTTGATTTAGGCAGAAGAACATGTGGAGTTGCAATAAGTGATTTGACTGGTACAATAGCAACTGCAGTTGATACTGTTAGATTTAGAGAGAATGATTTGCAAAAATGTTTAGAATGTGTTATAATGCTTATTAGAGAAAAAAAAGCCGAAAAAATTGTTTTAGGCTATCCTATTAATATGAATGGGACTCTAGGACCTCAATCTGAATATGTACTTGAATTTAAAAAGATGCTAGAAGATGCAATTAATCTTGAAGTAATTTTGTATGATGAAAGACTAACAAGTGTTGAAGTTAATAAAATCATGATTTCTGCAGATTTAAGTAGAAATAAACGCAAGAGTAAGGTTGATACACTAGCTGCAACTTTAATTCTTCAATCATATTTGGATAGTAAAAGATAGAAAGGAAATAATAACATGGAAAACAAAATCAATCCTATTGAAGGACAATTAACAATTATTGATGCAGAAGGAACTGAAAGATTATGTCAAATTCTATTCACTTTAGAATCTGAAGAATTTGGTAAAAAATATGTTGTTTTCTACCCAATTGAACAATTAGAAGGTGAAGATGATGAACAAGTTCAATTAATGGCTGCTTCATTTACAGAAGGTGAAGATGGTAATGGTGAATTACATGAAATCGAAACTGATGAAGAATGGGCTTTAATTGAGGATGCAGTAGCAGAATTTGAAGAATCAATGGAAGCTAATGAACATCATCATTGCGGTTGTGGATGTGAAGGCCATGATTGTGAAGGCGAATGCGACTGTGAAGGTTGTGACGTTGAAGAAGAAGAAGAACATCATCATTGTGGATGCGGTCACTGCCATCATCACGAAGAAGAATAATAAAAAAAGAGTCATTTAAGCAAAGCTTAAATGACTTTTTTTAGTTGTTCGAATTAAAAATGATAAAGTCTGCAATTTGATCGTATATTTGACCATTTGGCTCATCAATCTCGAAAATATCTTGATGTTTTTTAGGTTGAGCAATTGGAAGTTGTGCAATTAATTCAGTTTCTAGTTGTTTTGCAACCGCAAGACCTCCGCCTTGTCCAAAGATATATTCTTTTTGTCCATTTACTGGATTTGTATAATATGACATATTTTCGATTACACCAAGTAATTCATGGTTTAGTGATCTACATGCATGTCCTGCTTTTACTGCTACGTGGCTTGCAGAAGGATGCGGTGTTGTTACAAGAATCATTTTTGCTTGTGGAACGATATTTTTAATATCTAAAGTGATGTCACCAGTTCCTGGTGGAAAATCGATAATAACAAATTTTGTATCTGGACGCCATTTAACATCGTAAAAGAAATGATTTAACATACTATTTAACATTCCACCTCTCCATATAACTGGTTGAGAAGGGTCAGTAAAGAATTCTGTTGAAATTATTTCCATATTATCTTTAAATAGTGGAATGATTTTTTGATCTTCTGTAAAGTGTGGATTAGCATGTGGAACTTCTAAGATAGTAGGTAAACTAGCACCATAGATATCAGCATCTATAATACCAACATCATACCCTTTTTTCATTAAACGATATGCAATATTACCAGCTACGCTACTTTTACCAACGCCACCTTTTCCACTTATAATACCGATAAAGTTAATAGGTTGTTTTGTAATACTACCAAATACTTTACTTTCTTCAATTTCAATTTTGATACCTGCATGTCCTTCATCTATCTTAACTAGTTTTGCAATAGCACGTTTAAAAGTTGTTTCTTCTGGACCACCTATTTTATGCATTGTAACAAGAAGTGTAACAATGTCTTTTTCATCATCATATCCAATATGCTTTAAAGCGTTATTTTCTTTAATTGTTTGGTTGTTACTTGGATCAATAATTGCTTCAATCTTTGTTTTTAATAAATCTAAATTCATTTTATTTCCTTTCTACAAGTATTATTGGAAGTTTAGCTTCATTTAATACTAGGTTTTTATTATTTGTTAGAATGCTATATAATTTTGTTGATTTAATTTCTAATTCATTAATTTCTTGGATAGTAGAATTTTGTTTTTTTATTTCTTTTGTTCCTGAAAAAATAAGTGCCTTTTGCTCCTTATTTAATGAATTTAGATATTTAAGACCTAAATTATTTATTCCTAATATTCTTAGATATGGAGAATACTTTGGAAGAGATTTGATATCTAATACAGTATAAAGAAGTTGTCTATTAATTCGATTAATTGTATATCTTTTATTTTTTAATGAATCTTGTAAAGATTCTATGCTATCGAATACACCATTATTTACGATATAGTTATTTATACCTTCGTCGTTTAAAAAAATATTATCATTATTATTTAATAAATATTTATATTTAATAATATCAATATATTTTTTTGAAGCTTCTTTATAGTCGATTAAATCATTATAGCTTTCAAGTGGCAATGTATTATTTATCTTTATATCATTAATAATTGCTTGTCTTATTGCAGTTGCACTTGCAATGTTACTTGAAATAAATTTATCATGATAATTTGAATTAACACGTTTGATTATATGAGGAATAATATTCAATTTAAAATCTTTAATAGTTTTTAAATATTGTACTCCTAATGTAACATTTGCTTTATTGAATATATTTATTTCTTCATCAGATATGTATTTTTTTAATATTTCTTTGTAAGAATTTTTTGTACTAATAGAGTAATCTTTATTAACTCCAATGAAATTATTTACATCATCTTGGTTAAGTAGATCAACGAATTTATTTAGTAAATTTAAATCTGTTGATTCACAACCAAATGCAATATCGGTAATCCCAATAGCACTTAAATTTAAGATAGAATGTTTAGAAAAATTATTTGCACTGTGAAGTGATTGTGCAATAGGTAACTCCAAAACAATATCTACACCATTGTTTAAGAGAATTTTCGTTTTATCAAATTTATTTAAAAGAGATATTTCACCTCTCATTGTAAATGAAGTTGATGTTATTGCAACAATTAAATCAGGATTAATTTCTTTTTTACATGTATCAATAAAAAGCTTATGTCCATTATGAAATGGATTTGCTTCCATAACAATACCTAATATTTTCATATTATCACCTTATACTAAATGATATTATATCATATTTTTTCACATTTGTCTTTTATTTGGTCGATAATTTTTGACAAATTATGCACATTAATTATAGTATAATAATTTTGAGGTGGTTTTATGGTAAATATATTAAATAAAGTTAGTTTTAAAAATACAATTATTCTTTCAAAAAGAAGTAATTGTGATTTGTTTAATTTAATGCTTGGAGAGTTAAATTTGTTAAAAGAAAAATATAAAGAAAAATATGATTATTTGATTTTAGAAGAAAATATATTCAATAAATTTTTTAACTTAAATAATAAAACTTATCCTAACATTGTAATTATTAAAAATACAAATACTATTATTAATATTACTGGCTTTAGAAAGTTAGATTATGTGATAGATGTTTTAGATAAAATAAATTAAGTGTAAATAAACAACATCTCAAATTAATATATGATAAAATATTACTATATTATGGAGGTGAATATGTTTAGTAAACACGATATTGTTAAAGATGAATGTATGTTAACTGGTTGTTTTAAAAGAAAAGGATATGACTGGTGGTGGCATTCATTTACTGCAAGAGATGCAGAAACAAATGAAGAAAAGCCATTTTTCTTAGAATTCTTTGTTGTTAATCCAGCTAAAGCAAAAGATGTTCCAACATTTGGTCAACTTGGTGAAACACCATCATATTTAATGGTTAAAATTGGAACATGGGGAAAAAATAAAACACAAGTACATAATTTCTATCCTTGGAAAGATGTTAAATTACATGGTAAAGCACCATTTAGTGTAAGCGCTGGTGAATGTTATTTAGATGAATATCAAACTTATGGTAAAGCTAAAGTTACTGAAGAAGAAGCTGTGGCTCATCCTGAATACATGTGTAGTGCTGGTGAATTTGAATGGAATTTAAAAATTGATAAAAATATTGCCTGGAATGTAGGATATGGAACTAGTAAATTATTTAGATTCTTAAAAGCATTTGAAATGTATTGGCATGCTGAAGGGATGAAGACATTCTATGAAGGTTATGTTATTTATAATGGCCGTAAATATATTGTAAGTAAAGAAAATTGCTATGGATATGCTGATAAGAACTGGGGAAGTAATTTTACAACTCCTTGGGTTTGGTTATCATCTAATAATTTATATAGTAATGTTCATAAGAAAAAACTTGAAAACAGTGTATTCGATGTTGGTGGAGGTAAACCAAAAGTATACTTTGTATCTATACCAAGACAACTTTTAGGTGGATTCTATTATGAAGGTAAAGAATTTGAATTTAATTTCTCTAAATTCTGGATGTTACCAAGAACTAAGTTTGATTGTCAAATTACTGATACACAAGTTATCTGGCATGTTGTACAATGGACAACAAAACAAAAATGGGATATAAATATTACATGTGAAAAAGAAGACATGCTACTAGTAAACTATGAGTCACCAGATGGTAAAAAACGTCATAATAATTTATGGAATGGCGGTAATGGTGTCGGAAATATTAAACTTTATGAAAAACATAAAGGTGAATGGCAATTAGTAGATGATATTGATGCATATAACATTGGCTGTGAATACGGAGAATATGATAAATAAGAAGGAAGCCCGCTTCCTTCTTTTTTA
>CAJGCS010000052.1 GCA_904501965.1 uncultured Bacilli bacterium
ATTGATGCATAAAGTTTATTATATTCTGTAAATATATCGTAATAAATTATATTTTTAAATTCATCATGTGGAGGACCACTTCTAACAATCTTAATAATACTATAGTTTGTCGCACTATCATAGTTAGTTAAAGATTCATCAAAGCCTAAAATTTCTGTTAAATTAAGATAATCTGCATTTTTATATGCTTCAAGACTATATATCTTATTGCTAATTAATTCAGGGCCTTCTGGAAATTCAAAGATCATAAGTTTGTTAAAGTGTTCACTAGTAATCATTTTAGGATTACTAATAAAGTCAATCTTTTCAGCTTGTACTTTGTCTAACTGATTTTTTATTGATTCACTTCCATATATTACTCTATAGTTATTATTTTCAAAACCTATATAGTTTCCATCTTTATTAAGATAAAGAGTACCATATGTACCTTGAATGTAATATTCATATTTAACTACACTTAAATCTTCAATTATTTCAAATCTGATATCTGATAAATCAAATGTTATTATCGAATATCTATTTTCTAGATAATATAACTCTCCGCTAAATTCATCTACATTAAATGAATAAAGCACTTGGTCTGGAAGAATATCTCTTCCTATCTCGCTTTCGGAAGTTAGTCTAAAGAATTGTTTGTCGTATACTAAATGTCCTTCATAAAATTCAATTAAATATTCATCATTATTTGTCTTTATAACTATATTTTTTGTTACACCTCCTGGAACATAGCTTGGAAGTGATGAATAGTATTCAAACTTACATGATTTAATATAATTAAGTAAAATATCAATTTTATCAGTACTTGTAAAATATGAATGTTCATTCAAACTCATTGGTCTTACTCCAGAAAATATACTAGATATTTCAATGCTTGATACGTTTTCACTATTCATTGATTCTAAGAAAGGATACGCTTTTAAAATGTCAAGATTACTGTAGTAATGATCCACATAAATATAATTGATTTCATGACCAAAATCATAAATTAGTCTATTAGCATTATTTTTAGTAACATCAACTTCACAAGAAACATTTGTTTTTAAATCTTTAATGAATAAGCAAAGCTCAGATGTTTCTTCGTTATAGTTATACACAAACCAAACCCCAGTATCAACACTTGTTTCATTATAAGCATAAAAATAATATGTAGTGTTTACTGGTGGTAACATTGGTGGTGTAAGTAAAGTCTCATCTTCTTTAGTAAGAGGGCTTCCATCTATCTTGATAAAATCATCAGAAGATGCAAGTGTTGCATTAAGATCAAATACACTATCTAAAAAAGAAACGAAGTTTGCAAATTCAGATTCACTTAAAGTAATTCCTTCTGCTAAACTCTTATGAGGAATAATTGCTTTATTATAATTTTCATTTGATATAAAGTCTTTTACCTTATATGTTTTTTCTGTGTTACATGAAGAAAGCATTATAATAGATAATGCAACTATAATAATTAAAACTATTCTTTTCATAATACCTCCTATTAGTTATTTAATTTACTATCAAAATAATCTAGAATACACTTTATCATATTATCTTTATTTAAATTACCAATTTCAGGTTTAGATGATGATGCCTGAAGATAAATATCCTCTTCTAATTCTTCACCTAAAACAATATCACTTAATTCAAAGTTTCCATTATTTATTTCTTCTTGTAAGATTTCAACAAATAATCCATGTTGTGATTTTAAATTTGGAGAATCAATATACTTATTATTTAAAATATTTTGCCCAATTTCTTTTAGTTCGTTATTAACAAGATCTTTTAAAGATATGTTAATTGATGCGTCCATCTCATCATATATCATAAAATATTCAATAAGAGCGTTATTGGGCCCTTCAGGTGCAGTTGGAGCTTCACTGCCAGGTGCATCTGGAATAATTGGTTCACTTGGGTTAGATGGAGATTCTCCCTCAAATGAAGGAGGAACAGGTTCACTATTATTAGTTCCTTTGATATTAATTGACTGAACTAAAAGAACAATTACAATTGATGCAAAGATTGGTACTAAAAACCCAAGATTAAACTTTTTTTTCTTTGGTTCTTCTTTTGTTTCTATTTTAAAAATTAATGGATCAAAGTTTTTCTTAATTGAATCAACTTTATTTATTTTTTCAAGAAGTTTTCTTTCATCTTTTTTCATTTTTTCACCTTTTTTAAAGAACGATAGTATATTGTGCGGATAGTACTTGCAGGTTTACCTAATTTTTTACTAATATCTTCAAATGTTTCATTATATAAGAAGTGGTAAATAATTATATCAATTTCTTCTTTCGACAAATATGGTTTAATTATATCAATTAGTTCATTAAATGTATAATTATTATTTCCAGATACATCTACATATTCTAAGACATAATTATCGTTATATTCGATATGTAGTTTTCTTTTTCTAATAAAGTCGATTGCTAGGTTTTTTGCGATTGTAATAATATAATATTTAAGATTTTTATCTTTATTTAGCTTTTCTTTGTTATTATAAACTTTTATAAAGACTTCATTTGCAAGATCTTCGGCATCTTGAGTATTTTCGACAATACCGATAATACAAAAATAAACAAGTTTATAGTACTCATCATAAAGTGTTTCAAGAGCACTAAGGATATCTTGTTCGTTATTACTATTTAATTTGTGCACAATATTATTCTTCATAACTATCCTCTACCAATAATACGAAAAATTTTAAATTTTTGTTTCAACTTTTTAATATATTATATAATAAATTTATTAAATAAACAAAAAAGATGACTAAATATTAGTCATCTTTGTTTTCTAGTTTATTCATTTTTCATATCTGCAACCAAAGCACGGTAGAATACATCACCAATTTGTAAATAACCATCCATTGTTGGATGTACACCATTAGTTCCAAGTTTTTCAGTAATATTTGATCTTGCATTTACTTTAAAATCAGCACTTGGCATATTGTATTCAACGTCAAATTGTGCTTTCATATCAATGTAACGACAATATGTTTTGTATTCAACTTGCTCACATAAGTTTTCTAAATATTCATTATAGTTATATGCTGTTGATACTTCACCAAATACATCTGAATATAGACCGCTTGCGCCATAGTTTGCAGCTATTCCACCATTTACTGACGGACTTTGAATTCCAATAAGTCTAACTTTTATATTAGGGAAATCCTCTTTTGCACGATCTAAAATTGCTTTAATAAATGGATCAAAGTGTGAAAAGTCTTTATTATAAGGTTGATATTGGCCATTCCATGTTAATAATATATAAATGTAATCTAAATCTTCAAAATTATTATCTTTGCAATATTTTTTAAAATTAGGTCCATCAATTTCATCATCATAGAATGGATTACCTTTTTCAAAGTAATATTTTGTAATATTAATATTTTCTTTATGAATTCCACCATCAACATTTTCAAAATATGTTCCAATGTTTGGAAGACAAGAATAATTACCAGGACCACGTTTAAACTTAAGCTTTTTATCTTCAATAGATTCTAAAATCCATTGTAAATTTTCTGATTTCCAAGTACTATGTTGATCATTTTCATCAAGATTATGTTCCTCAACTTCTACCCAAACAGATGATGTTGTAGAAACAGCTTCGTTCTTAACAAAGTGACGCCATTGCCAACCTCCATAGCCTTCATAACCAATTTCATCTTTTTTACAAGTACCTACTAAATTAAGTTTATCTTCAAACCCAAGACCTGCAGGTTCACCACCAATTTTTGTAAATCTACGATAACCTTCGTATGGCCACACACCGTTAAATGTTATTGAGTCGCCTATACAAAGGATATTTATTTTTCTTTTTGGTGGAAGTGGTTTAACAACATGAAGAACAGTTGATGCTTCTTCAATTATGTTGCCAAAATCATCATATAAGACAACCTTTAAAGGATAATCACCTTCATCAGTTTCATCTGGTGTATATGTAAAATATCTTGGGTATGGTCTACCTTTTGGACAAGTTACATAAATATAATATTTATATGGATTCATTGAACGAATAATTCCACGATAAAATAGTTCGAATTTATCTCCTACAACTAAGTCATATCTTTTTGCAAGGTATAATAGTTTTTCTTTCATATAAAACTCCTAATTCTTTTCTTCTTTTCTTCTTCTTAATAATATATTAGTATAGAATATTAAATATAAAACAAGCGAATTAATAATAAGTGCAATCGCGATAATTATTATTATATTAACTACAATAATATGCATTTCAGGGAATAAAATAAGTACACAAAGTGAAATATATAGGAATGCTGTTGCAACCTTACCATGCCATTTGGCACTATTCATTGAATTATCTTTCTTAAAAATAATTAATCCCATTATCGACATTACTACTTCTTTTAATATAAATATAATAATTAATGCAATCATCCAAGGGTATCTAGTAGTTAAACATAGAATTAAAGATCCTTGTGTTAATTTATCAGCTATTGGATCTAATGCTTTACCAAAGTCAGATACTTGATTGAAGTGTCTTGCAATAAAGCCATCTATTACATCAGATAAACCAGAAATAGCAATAACAACTATTGTCCAGTAGTATTCATTAAGACCAATATATAACCATAAAATTAGTGGAATTAATAATATTCTGAATAAACTTAGAAGATTAGGAATTGTGAGTATTTGTTTTTTTGTAAATAGTTTTTTCATATACACGCTCCATAATACTACATATTATTTTATAATGCATAACTAAATTTAGACTAAATAAATATTTACCGATCCTTTTGCTTTACCATTTGTAATAATGTAAATTGTTACATCCTCTCTTGCTTGAACATAACCTGTTTTTTCTTTTATAGATCTTTCGCCACTTACTGATGTAAGCATTTGTTTTGCTTGAGTTTTTGTTTCATAATAAACTTCGAAACTTCCACTAGAGGATGTAATTTCAAAATAAATCATCCCATCCATATTGTTTGTATTATTTATTTTTTTAATATACGTTCCTTCTAGAGATTCGAAAGATACTTTTAATTCGTTATTACTTTGATTTGTAGAAAGTAACAAAGCTTTATAACTAGAAACGGGTCCACAAGATGTAAGTAATAAAGATGTAATTAATAAACAAATTAAAATTAGTAATTTTTTCATAATATCACCTGTACTATTATATCACTTTTTAAATCATTATGCAAATATAACTTTTTAAGCTCTTATTTTGTCTTTTTTCAGTAGTTTAAATGTACCTCTTATAATTTTCCCATTAACAATATCTAAAAGTCCACACGCAACATTATATTTTAACATTCCACTTGATCCGTAGCACATCGATCTAATATTATTATATAAAAGCATTTTCGAAATAAAAACTCCTGTTTTCATTTTTCTTTCTTTTTCTAAAGGGTTTAATTTCTTGTTTCTTTTCGCAAGGTTATATTCAATCAAACCAATATTTTTTACAATTACTTTAATTAGTTTCCCAGTTAATGTCTTATAAGCATAAACTGGTGTTTCTAATGTATATTTTCTTTTTTCAAATTTATATTCTTCAGGTGTATATTTACTAAATTCATAAAAACAATCATTTGAACTATTTACTAATTTTATAATATTATCAATACTATAGTCTATATTACTTATTAAACTAGTTCCATTTAATTTAACGTTATGTGTAAATAATACATCCTTAACAGATTTAGAAATATAAAATTCATATTCGCCGTTTTCTAAAACAAACATTTGTTTTTCTAAATCATATATTTTTAAATCTTCATAATTTACTCTTATTGTAACTTCTTTGCTTTCGTTTTGTTTTAAAAACACTTTTTCAAATCCAACTAATGTTTTACTAGCTCTACCAACCTTACTTGTTAAGTTACTTGCATAAATTTGAATTACATCAGATGCATCGAATTTTCCTTTATTCTTTATATTAATAATAAACTCTAAAAATTCATTATTTGTGTTACAAGATACAAATTCATAGGCAAACTTTGTATAACTTAGCCCATAACCAAATGGATATAAAACATCTTTTGATAAAGTATCAAAATATCTATATCCAACATATATTGATTCTTTATAAAGTTCATTAGGACTGCTTACAAAAGATTCACCGTTTAGAATATCAGAATATTTGTTAACCCATGTAATGGGAAGTTTCCCAGATGGTGATACTTTACCAAATAATAAATCATACGTTGTATCTCCTATCGCGCATCCTGGTAAGCCCATATATAAAATAGCATCAAAATATTTATTAATGTCATTTAATTCTATACTACTACCACCAAATAGAACTAATACCATTTTCTTATTTTGTTTTTTAAGATTTTCAATTAATTTTATTTGATTGCTTGCAAGTTTAAGATTGTTTCTATCAAATCCTTCAGATTCTTCATAATCAGTTAGTCCAGCATAAACTAATATTATATCATTTTCTTTCGCCTTTTCACATGCTTTATTAATTAATAATTCAGTTGTTTTTCTTGTTTTATTTGTTTGTTTTTCAATATTTAGATTATCAATATATCCTATTTCATATTCGAAATTAATGTTATTATAAATGAAAACTTCTTCGTGCGATGTAATCTTAAATGGATTAATAAGTGATGATCCACTACCTTGATAACGCAGTTTTTTAAATAAATCCCCAACAATCAAATATTTATTATCTTTTTTTAGAGGTAAAATGCCATTATTTTTTAAAAGAACTGCTGATTCTATTGCGGCTTCATATGCAACTTGATAGTTTTTAGAAAAATCACATTCATACTTTTCTTTATTTTTTGTTAAAAGAGTTAGAATTTTCTTCACAGATTTATCCAAAACATCTTGACTAATTTCGCCTGTTTGGACTCCATTAATAATCTCATTTATATTATGATTATTCATACCTGGCATTTCCAAATCGCATCCTGCAAGTAGTGCATTTTTTCTATTTACAATGCCTCCCCAGTCTGTTAAATTTAAGCCATTAAATCCCCATTTTTCTTCTAATAAGTCTTTTAGTAAATATTTATTTTCTGATGCATGTACGCCATTAATTTTGTTATATGAGTTCATTACTGCACTAGGTTTTGCATTTTTTATAATCATTTCAAACGGTTTTAAATATATTTCATGTAGTGCTCTTTCATCTACAACACTATTTC
>CAJGCS010000053.1 GCA_904501965.1 uncultured Bacilli bacterium
GCCACTAGATCCGAAGATCTCGTTCGACTTGCATGTATTAGGCATGCCGCCAGCGTTAATCCTGAGCCAGGATCAAACTCTCAAAAAAGTTTAATTATATCCTGCTCCACCTGTTATGTTCAGTTTTCAAAGATCTAATTTCTAATCATATTTCAGATTGCCTAAATAGTATATCAAATTTTTTATAACTTGTCATATAATATGCTCAAGAAAATTATTTAATATAATATTTATTGGTTTTTTAGATGCTTCCTAAGCAACCTTATATATTATACTAAATTTCTTGTTTTTTGTCTAAACAAATGCTCATTAAATATAAATATTTTAAAAAAGTAGACAAGCTTATGCTTGTCTACTTTGATATTCTTGGATAGATTTTTTAATTTTTTCTTTTTGATCTTGTGTAGGTTGAGTTTTATTAGCAAGTTCCATAGCCCAATATATTGCGCCAAGAACTGGAGGTTCTTTCAATACAATATATTCGCACTTACGATTTGTAAGTTCATTTACTTTTTCCATAAAAGATATAACCATAACTTTATTGGTCATATTAGCCCAAACAGATCCTGCCAAAATTACATAAGTAGGTCCATTTAATTCAACTTGAACAATAGATCCAGCAACTGATTTTGCCATATTGCATCCAACAGTTCTTAACACATCCATTGAAACAACGTCATATTCATTCGCTCTTTTAAACAATGCTTTTATCAAATAAGTTGAATCAACACGTTTTGTAATAATAGCACTTGGAAGTTCTTCTTTAGAAGTTATTCCATACATTGCGAAAACATCTTCTACTAGTGTTGTATTAGGGCCAAATCTAAATAGTGAATCAAACGCAACTCTAACAACAGTTCTAGCAAGATATGAGCCTCCACCTTCATCACCAGCAACATATCCAATACCGCCAACTTGTTTCCATTCATTTTTTTCATTAATACAAACACTAACAGTACCTGTTCCATTTATTGAACATGCACCTGTACCATTTGGAGATGCAGCTTTAATTCCTAAGAATCCATCATTAACAGCTTGGCAGTTTTTTAACCCAATTCGCTCTATAATTTCATCAATTCGATCTTTTTGATATTGGCAATCTATTCCAGCAAGTCCCATTGCTGATGCTTCAACATCATCGACTGTAAGTCCATTTCTAGAAAGAAGTTCAGTAATTTTTTCATTCATTACACGGTAAGCACCTTCAAAACCATCTTTAAGGCCTTCATGGCTACAAGTACCACTTCTTATTCCATCAATAAACTCGCCTTCTATATTATATAATAAATAATCTGTTTTAGTGTTACCACCATCAACGCCTAAAATGTACTTCATTAGTTCTCCTTGTTAAATTGTGGTAAATAAGCTTTATGAGCTTCAAGCATTTCATCAAAGCATTTTTCAGCTGTTGCTAAATCACCAACAAGTGGGTTCATAACAAGTGCACGCATAGCTTCTTCTTTAGAACCATAAATAGCAGCTTTAACAGCATGCTTTTCATATGCTTTAAGTTGTTTAATATATTCTTTAATATGATCGTTATTAATATCACGACAAGGAATTGGTTTAGGTCCATCTTTACCAATATATGCACAAACTTCTACAGCATCATTATCATCTAAGAAATCTAAAGCACCTTTATTTAATGTATTAACAACTTGAATATCATTAGTATCATTCCAAATAGAATTAACTAAGTTAATTGCAACTTCAGAATAACGTGCTCCACCACGTTTTGATAATTGTTCAGGTTTAACGTGAAGTTCTGCATCTTGATATATAGCTAATAATTCTTCTTCGATTTTCATACAAGTTTCGCCACGAGTGCGTTCTGCTTTTTTAAGTTTTTCAAGTTTAGAATCTTTAAAGTAGTAATATTCTAAATAGCATGTAGGAATAGCACCAATTGCAGCTACTTGTTCTTTAGTAAATCCGCTTGCAGGAATATTTTTCATTGCAGGTCCACTTACGCCTTCTTCTAAAGCTTTTTGTAAGTAGTCAACACCATTATCAACAATTTTAGTAATATATGCGAAATGATTTAATCCGATGTATTCAACATACGCTTCTGGTAAATTCATATTTCTTCTAATACTATCCACAGTATTAATAGGAACATTACATAAACCAACCATTTTAACATTAGTATAATTTAATAAAGCTTCTGTTAAAATACCAGATGGGTTAGAGAAGTTAATTAACCATGCATTAGGACAATGTTTTTCCATTAACTTAACGATGTTCATCATTACAGGAATTGTTCTTAAACCTTTGAACATACCACCGATACCACAAGTTTCTTGTCCGATTAAGTTATATTTAAGTGGAATCTTTTCATCAAGTACACGTGCAGGAAGTTTACCAACACGAATTTGTGCTAAAACGAAATCAGCACCTTCTAAAGCTTCTTCATAGCTCATTGTAAGAACTGTTTTACATGGAAGACCAGCTGCGCTTACCATTCTTTGACATAAGCTACCAACAATGTTTAGTTTTCTTTCATCAATATCCATGAAATAAAGTTCAGTTACAGGTAAAGTATCCCTTTTATTAATGATACCTTCAACAAGTTCAGGAGTATATGTGCTACCAGCACCAATAATACAAATTTTCATACAAACACCTCTATAATTCTTTCTTTAATTCTTCTACTTTATCAAGTTCTTCCCAAGGAAGACCATTTCTTCCAAAATGACCATAATTTGATGTTTTTCTGTAAATAGGTCTTCTTAAATCAAGCATTTCAATAATACCTTTTGGAGTTAAATCAAAATGTTTGTTAATAATTTCAATCAATTCAGTTTCTGTATATTTTGATGTTCCAAACGTTTCCACACAAATTGAAATCGGTTTAGACACACCAATTGCATAGGCAATTTGAATTTGCATCTTGCTTGCAAATCCAGCAGCTACCATATTTTTAGCAACGTAACGAAGAGCATAACTTGCACTTCTATCTACTTTTGTAGGGTCTTTTCCGCTAAATGCACCGCCGCCATGAGGAGCATATCCACCATATGTGTCAACAATAATTTTTCTACCAGTCAAGCCAGAGTCTCCTTTTGGCCCACCCACAACAAATCTACCAGTTGGATTAACATAGATTTTAGTATTTTCATCTAGTAAATCAGCAGGTACAACAGGTTTAATAACTTCATTTACAATCACTTCACGAAGCCATTCTTGAGAAACACTTTCCGCGTGTTGAGTAGAAACAACAATAGAATCAACTCTAACAACATTATTATTTTCATCATATTCAACAGATACTTGTGTTTTGCCATCAGGACGAAGTTCTTGTAAATACTTCTCTTTTCTAATACATGTTAATTTATACGCAAGTTTATGCGCAAGAGAAATAGGCATAGGCATATATTCTTCAGTTTCGCAACATGCATATCCAAACATCATACCTTGGTCACCAGCGCCTTCACAATCACCAACACCCATTGCGATATCAGGCGATTGTTCATCAAGTGTTACAAGTACAGCAATATTTTCAGCATCAAATCCCATTTTACCGCGGTTATAGCCAATATCATTAACTACTTCTCTTACTACTCTTCTAACATCAGTATATCCTTTTGTAGTAACTTCACCCATTACTAATACAAGTCCAGTTGTTGCACACACTTCACAAGCAACCTTTGCTGTTGGGTCTTGTGATAAAACATCATCAAGCACTGCATCAGCTATTTGGTCACAGATTTTATCGGGATGTCCTTCAGTAACTGATTCTGATGTAAAAATTCTTCTTTCACTCATTATAAAGCCTCCTTATACCAATTCGGTTTTTCTACAAATGTTAATCTTTCTTTAGTTACAGGATGATTAAAACTTAAACTATAAGCGTGCAACATAAAGTCTTCCTTAAAACTAGATCCATAAAGTGTATCACCTTTTAATGGATGACCAATGTTAGAAAATTGCACACGTATTTGGTGATGTCTACCTGTAATTAATAAAACATCCACCAAACTTTCATTTTTGCCCACAATTTGGGCCTCATATTCGAGTTTAGCAAGCTTTCCTTTTGTTTTATCATTTGTTACAAAAGATTTAACTAACTTTTCGTCTTTGTATAAATAATTTTCAAGATTTCCTTTTTTATTTAATAAACCTTCAACAATACAATAATATCTTTTTTCAAATTCATTATTTTTAATTTGTTCATTTAGTCTACTTGCAGCTTTAGATGTTTTAGCAAAAACCATTATACCGCTTGTCATTCTATCAAGTCTATGAACAAGGCCTAAATAAACATTACCAGGTTTATTATATTTTTCTTTTATATATTGTTTAATAAGTGTTAACATATCAACATCTTTAGTATAATCTGCTTGAGATAAGATATTGACAGGTTTTATTGCAACAATAATATGATTATCTTCAAATAAAATCTTTAAATTATCCACAAAGTTCACCTTGTATATTATACCACATAAAGTATTTTTTCGCACAATTTTAAGAAATAATATTTTAGTTTTATTAAAATGATATCAATTTTGATAAAAGTTAACACATAATTATTTCCTATCAAATTGCTTGAACTTAAAAAATTTTTATGTTATACTTAAAAAGTATTAGGTATCAAAATAGATATTTTCTATGGAGGTTTTATGAAAGAAATAGATTTAAAGTTAACATCGGAAGAGTTAGCAGTCTTAACACCAGAAGAAATTGAAAGACTTCGTAAAGTTGAATATCGCAAGCGAATGAAAAAACTTTCTAAAGAAGAAAGAAAAAAATTCAGAACTATTGAAAAACTATTAAATGGAGAAATTAACGGAACTGAAGCAGCAAAGAAATTAAAACTATCAACTCGTCAAGTAAGAAATTTAAAACGTCAAGTTAATGAAGAAGGTTTTGATGGGGTTATTCATAAGAATAAACAATATAAACCATACAACACTTATGATACTGAAATTTCAACATTTGTATGTAAACTATATAGAAGAGAATACCGTGGAACAAACTTCAGTGAATTCGCAAGAATCGTTCAAGAACAATATAATGTTGAAGCTTCTCGTAGTACAATTTATAATTTTTTAAGACGCGGACATATTCGTTCTCCTCAAAGAAAAACTAAAAAACGTGTAGTAAAAGTAGTTGAAGCTCAAGTTGAAGCTACTCCAAAAAAGACTACTAAGGGTACAACAACTAAAAAAACTACAGCTGCTAAAAAAGCTACAACAAAAAAGACAACTACAAAAAAATCAGAAAAATAATTAATTAGCTCTAAATAGTTCTACTTTTGAACATTTAGAGTTATATTTTTATAGGTGATTAAATATGACAAATATGAAAAAAGTTATTAGTGTTGGATCTGTTTTATTAGGTGGTAATAATCCGATTAGAATTCAATCAATGACAAACGCAAAAACACGCAACATTGATGAAACCGTAACTCAAATACATTCATTAGAAAAGCTTGGCTGTGAAATAATAAGAGTTGCTGTTGAAAATATGTTAGATGCAAAAGCAATCAGACAAATCAAGGACCAAATTAATATCCCCCTTGTTGCTGATATCCATTTCGATTATATGCTTGCAATTGAAGCAATTAAATCTGGAGCTGATAAAATAAGAATTAATCCAGGAAATATCGGTTCTTTAGAAAAAGTCAAAAAAATAATTGAAGTTGCAAAAGAATATAATATTCCAATTAGAATTGGTGTTAATTCTGGCTCAATTGAACCATCTCTGATTAAAAAGTACGGAGGTCCTTCAATTGAAGCAATGCTTGAAAGTATCGAAAATCATATTAAGTTTTTTGAAGAAAACAATTTTACAAATCTCGTGCTAAGTATTAAAACAACTAATTTATATGACTCTATAAAAGTTAATGAAGAACTTGATAAAAGATTCTCATACCCACTTCATATTGGTTTAACAGAATCAGGAACATATACAAGCGGAACCGTTCGTTCAAGTTTTGTATTAGGTACACTTCTTTCAAAAGATATTGGAAGTACAATCCGAGTATCTTTAACAAGTAATCCTGAAAATGAAATAATAATTGCAAAAGAAATTCTTGCAATGACTAATAAGCTAGATAAACCTACCTTAATTAGTTGTCCAACATGTGGTAGAACATCATATGATATGTTTAGTATTGTAAAGCAAGTTGAAGATTATTTAAACACGATTAATAAAAAAATTACTGTAGCAGTAATGGGATGTGTAGTAAATGGTCCAGGGGAAGCAAAGCATGCTGATATCGGTATAGCTGGTGGAAATAAAAAAGGTGTTTTATTCAAAAAGGGTGAAATTATCAAAACGCTCCCAGAAGAAAAAATTGTAGAAGAATTAATAAAAGAAATTAATAATATGTGATAAAAGAGTTCGCAAAAATATTTGCGAACTCTTTTATTTTTCTATAATAACTCTTTGTTTTAAAACACTATCAAATGTTTTGTTTTTTATCATTTCTATTTCTTGTTTATATGGTGGATAAGATAGCTTTTTAACAATAGGATCATCGATATATGGAGTTTCTAAAATTTTAGGAATATCTTTAAATCTTTCATCATAGACAAATTTCATTAAAGTATCAAATCCAATATATCCAAAACCAAAATTTTCATGTCTATCCTTATGAGCTCCACACGGATTTTTACTATCATTCACATGAATTGCACATAAATATTTTAGCCCAATTATTCTATCAAATTCCTCAACAACGCCTTCATAATTATTAACAATATCATATCCAGCATCATGAATATGACAAGTATCTAGGCATACTCCAATTCTAGATTTATCTATTATTAATTCAATAATAGCTGCAACTTCTTCGAAAGTTCTTCCACATTCTGTGCCTTTTCCAGACATTGTTTCAATTAATATTTTTGTTTTAGAAAAGCTTGTATTTTGAATAATTAAATTAATTCCTTCTGCAATTCTTTTTATTCCGTATTCAGACCCCATTCCAACATGAGCACCAGGGTGAAGTACAACTTTTGTAAACCCAAGTCGAGATGATTGTTCAACTTCTTGAGATAAAAATCTTACTGCAAAATCAAATTTAACCGGATCACTTTGTCCAAGGTTTACAATATAAGGA
>CAJGCS010000054.1 GCA_904501965.1 uncultured Bacilli bacterium
CCCAAATGCAACGATTGAAGATTTGTTTTTGCAAAATCTTTTTAAAGCATCTTTAAAGAATGTTGTGGGTTTTGTATCAAAAGCTTTATCATGAATTTTAACATTACTTTGTACTAATTCAAAATCAGCTTGAGTAAGAACTTTCTTTTCTTTAGCCATGATTATCTAGCCCCCATTCTAATTCTTGGATCGATAAATCCATATGATAAGTCAAGTACAATACCTGCAGCTAAGCTTAAAGTATTGAAGATTGCCATATCAACGAATAATACGTTGTAGTCTTTTGCTTTGATAGCTGTAATGAATAAGCTACCAGTACCATTAATACCATATAAGTTTTCAAGAATCATTGAACCACCTAAGATACCAATGAATTCGGCTAAAATACTTGGTAAGATTGGTACGAATGCATTTCTTAATGCATGTCTTAAAATTGATTGAGTCTTTGTTAAACCTTTAGTTCTTGCAAGTAATAAGTAATCACTTTCCATTACTTCACAAAGCTCTGCTCTTACCGAACGACAGTAACCACAGATAGAACCGAAAGATAAACAGAATACTGGTATAAAGTAAGCTTTTATAAATGTCAATGTGGCCGCGCCCGGATTCGGGAACTTACTAGGTACCCAGTTCAAATTATATGCAAATATTAAAATCATAATTGAAATTAATACGAAATTCGGTATTGATATAAATATCATAACCATTGTAGAGATAGTATGGTCTATTAGTGAGTTTTTCTTTAAAGCAGCCCAAATACCAAGCAAGATACCAATCGGAACTGATAATACAGTTGCGATAATATTAAGCTTCATTGTATTAGGAAGTCTTTCTTTAATGATTACGGTTACCTTTACGTTAGGTTCAATTTGTTCAGAAACACCCCATTCCCATTTAGTAAGAATGTTTTTTAACCATTTAAAATATTGTTCTTCAACAGGAACTTGGTAATAATACACAGGTTTTTGGCCTTCTGTTTGTAAAACGTAAGGACCTAAATTTTTTTGTTCTTCATTGAATCTGTAGAAATAACCAAGAGAAACTTGTTCTTCACAATAAGCAATTTGTTGCTTCATTTGCCCAATTGGGCGTTCAACTGGTAATGACTTAATTAATAAGAACGTAACTGTTATATTGATAAAAGCAACTAAAAAGACGAAACCAACTCTTTTAAGAACGTATTTAAACATATACATAAGTTTTGCCTCCTAAAATTTGTTTTGATTGCGTGAAATAGGGGCAATCAGGCCCGAAATTTTTATCCCACCTAATTGCCCCTAATTTTTTTATTGTAAGTTGTGTGAATTAAACTGTTGATTATTCAGCAGCTTCGTATTCACCGTAAACTGAAATGTATTGACCAGATAATTGAGTAACGCCTAAGTCAGCTCCCCAGATAACGTCGATACCCATTTCACCGATATATTCAGCAACTACTTCTGCAGGAACAGTTACAGTAACAACAATTTTACCTTCAACTTCTTCTACAGTTGCAGATTCTGTTAATTCAACTTCTTTATATTCGCCTTCATACCAGCAAAGAACAACTGCTTGAACTGTGAAATCTTTGATTTCTTCAGCATTTAAAGTAATTGTAACTTTTTCAGTATAAGAACCATCTTCGTTAGCAGTTTGAACATATTCTTCAGAAACAGCTGGAACAGATGCACCATCAACAACGATAGCAACAGAGTTAGCAGCTACCCATAAAGCGTCATAAGACCAACGAACACCATTGTAAACTAATACGTCTGCATCAGGATCTGCAGTATTAGTTCCCCAGTTTAATGTGAATGAACCAGAGATTGCAGGATCAGCTGATAATACACCCATGAAGTCAAGAGGATTTAAAGAGTTACCAGAAATTGAACCGAAACCTAAATCATATTGACCAAGCATTAGTTTATTATAATATACATCACTCCAGTTAGTACCTACCCAGAATTCACATTCTAATTTATATTGACCAGCAGAAACTGATTCATGGTTGAATGCTTCTTCGAAGTATTGTTTGATTTCGTTATGGTATTGTTCTTCATGTTGAGGATACATCCAAGCGATTTCTAATTTAATAACTGTAGGATTTTCTTTAGTACCAGCACGGTATAAGTTTGCAGCTTCTAATTCAGCAAGAGCTAATCTGAAGTATTCACGAGCTAATTCTAAGCTATAACCGCAACCATCAGTATCTCTTAATAAACCTTCAACAGCAGCTTTGTGAGCTTCAGTTGTGCTATATGAAATACCATTAACTGGGTCAGACATATAGTTAGAAGCTAAGTAGTCAACAGATGCGATAGAACCACGTTTATCAGCAAATTGAACTCTGTTGATTGATAAACTTAAAGCTTTAACGAAGTAAGAATTACTTAATGCAGGTTCAACTTCCCAGTATTTTTCTTCTGGAGTTTGAGTAACTGAACCATTAGTACCGAATAATTCTTCCCATGTAGCTTCGTCAGTAGCGTTAACATTTAATTTGAAGTTAGAGTCACCAGTAGTAGTTCTAGTACGAGGGTCATTCTTGTATTCTTCTAATTTAGTTTGAGGAATACCAGTTGAGTCAACATTACCAGCGATGAATTCTTTGAAGTTAGCTTCAGGATCGCTACTCATAGCTGGGAAGATGTTGATATGAACACCAGGGATAGCATATTTAGTTGCAGCATAAACGTAGTTAGGGTTTTTGCTGTAAACAACTTGTTGGTTAGAGTCCCATTGTTCTAAAACGTAAGCACCTAATGATAATGAGTTATCAACAGGAGTTTCAGTTTTTTCAGCATTGTAACCTAAGTAGTTAGCAGGTGTAACTAATTCGATAAATTCTTGTGGAACTGGCATGTATAAGCTTGAAGAGATGTAGTACATTGCATAGAATGAATCAAGAGGTGTAGCAAATTGAACTTGGAAGTAAGTATTGCCTTCTTCTTCGTAAACTTTAATACCAACTAATTCTTCAAATTTAGCAACTAATTCTTCATAAGATGCACATTCAGCAGATGCTTCGTAGAATGCTTTAGCACCAACGATTTGACCAGCACCAGATGTGTTAGCTAATTCACCACCACGGAAGTAACCGTTGTTTTTGTTTAATAATAAGATGAATGCATTGATATAGTCTTCAGCTTTAACTTCACGGTTGTTGAATGCTTGACGTGAAGCGATAGCAGAATTTGTGCTATATTTTAATTCAGAACCAACTCTAACTTGGAATCTCCAAGTAGTAGAAGCACCATTTGCACCACCAACTGCTTCTGGCATAGTTTTTGCAAGTTCAGGAACCCAGTCATAACCGTTCTTTTCAGCGTTCATGAATGTAGTAAAGTAACTAGCACCAATATAACCATAGAAGTCAGCAACTTCTGAACCTTGGTCATTTAAGTAGTTAGCTGTACCAGGGTCAGCAGCATTGTTAGAGTGTAAATATCTCTTCCATTTAGCGTTTTCTTCAGATGCTAAATCAGCTGTTAAATCACCTTCAGCTAAAATACCGAAACCATAACCAACGATATATTTTTCAGTACCTAATTTAACACGTTCGTTATACATAGCATAACCACCGTTTTCAAATAAAGAAATACCAGTGATACCGTTTCTTACAGCGTATGCTTCTAATAAACCTAAGATTTCAGTTTTTTCAGCATTGCTTAAGCCAATGAATGATTGGATGCCTTGAGCATAAGGAATAACGTTAGCCATAGCAGCTTTAGCGTTTGCTAATGCTTCTTCAACAGCTTTAATTGATTCAGCAGAATCGATTGCAGCAATACCAGCTTCATAAGCAGCTTGAACGCCAGCTTGTAATTCAGCGTAAGCACTTAAATCACCGATTGCTTTTTTATGATCTTCTAATGCTACTTTTGAATAAGCTTGATAGTCTTCAACAGCAACATATTCTCTTAAGTCTTCAGGTTGTTCTGGTTGTTCAGGTTGTTCAGGTTGTTCTGGAGTTTGTCCACCACCACAAGCAACAAGAGCAAGAACAAGAACGAAACTTAAGAAAACAACAGATAATTTTTTAAGTAAATTTTTCATGTAATTTCCTCCTATAATTTTAAAAACAATGAAACATTTGAAAATGTTTATACTTAATTATACTCTTTTTGCAAAAGGCTGTCAATTATTTTTTATCATTTTGCTTAAGAAAACGCTTACTTTTCATTTTTTTGAAATTTTTTATTTTTAAAAATTGCAAATAAAAAGCCAAAATCAGTAAGTAAAACTTACGATTTTGGTAATTTACGTTTTTATTTTCTGCTTTTTTGTATTATTATTTTTTTTAAATATTTTGAATTATTTATATATAATATTTATTTTTACTAATTGATTTTTTCCTCGTATGATTTTATAAATTCACAAGGCCCCTCCATCCATATAGATGATTGGTCATATGAAATTTTAAGACTTCCTTTTTCAAAAATAACTTTTACATTATCTGAACATAGATTAAATCTTCTTGCTACCGCAAAACTTGCACAAGCTCCTGTTCCACATGCAAGTGTATAGCCTACGCCCCTTTCATATGTTTTAACATGGAGTTCATGTTCGTTTTTTACAACTACAAAATCAACATTTGTTCTGTCTTCAAATATAGGTAAATGACACATAAAGCTTCCAAGTTCTTCTGTTAGTTCTTCTAAAGAATCTACAAAAATTACTGTATGATGAGTCCCCATAAAAAGACTTGTTAATTTGTAATCTTTATTGTTAAATTTAATAATCTCATTAATAAATTCATTTTTATCTGTTTTAATTTTCAATATATCATTAGAATAGCTTTCATTTCCCATACGTACTTTAACCAAGAAGGGATCTGTGCTTATAATCTTTGTTTTATAAATACCAGCTTTTGTATAAACTTCGTTTTCTAAATTATTAATAATTTTATTATCATAACAGTATTTTATAAAACATCTTAACCCATTTCCGCACATTGTGCCAACGCTTCCATCCTGATTATAGAAAATCATTGTTAAAGGGTTTGTTTTTACGCTAATAAATCCATCAGTTTTTCCAATTGCTGGGGAGTTACATAAATTAATAGCTATCTTTGAATATTCTTTATTATTTATATCTTTGTCTTGGCATATAATAAAATCATTGCCAAGTCCTTCATACTTTGAATACTTGAACATTTTATTATTTCCTTTTTTGAAAAATACAAGTTCTTTTATTTAGGACATTTCTTTTAATATAGTTTAAGGCATTTCGTAAAATATTTTTATTTTGACGATGTGTAAGTAATCTTTTAGCCACATAGTAATTACACCATATAGCCACTTCAACTTCTTCTTCTTGTGGAATAATTTCTTCACTTGTTGGTTTTGCAAGAAAGTATATTACATCTTTTAAGACACCTTTTACTGGCGAATATGTAGATATCATTCTAAAACTTGTGTCAATTATTACGTCTAAATTTGTTTCTTCTTTAACTTCGCGTGTTGCAGTTTCTACTTCGGTTTCATCATTTTCAACGTGTCCTTTAGGAAATCCGAAATGACCAGTTTTTTGTTTTATTAATAAAAATGAGATTCTTTCGTTTTCATCTACTTTATATATTACCGCTCCACACGATTTTTCTTTTTTCATCTCTTCCATACTATTCCCCCAATAAAACAAAGATTCCAGCTTAGATCCCCCCACCCACAAGTGACAGAAGCTTAAGGCTGCTCCGATCAAGGCCTGACCTGGTTCACTCTGGAACCTTGGATGAAGGTATCTAAACTGGAATCTACATATATTATACTTTTTTCTTTTCGTTTTGTCAATTGTTTTTATTATTTCTTAATTCCCTAAAGAACTCTTTTAACATTGACGATGCTTCTTCTTTTAGTACATTTTTTTCAACTTGAACAAAATGGTTATATTTAGGATTATCTAAAACATTTGCAACACTTTCAATTGAACCGAATTTTGGTTCTTCAGTTGCATAAACAAGCTTTTTTATTCTTGCATTTAATATTGCACCAGCACACATTAAACAAGGTTCTAAAGTTACATATATTGTAGAATCTTCTAATATCCATGTATTAAGTTTTTTACATGCTTTTTTGATTGCAACAATCTCAGCATGAACTAGTGTATCTTTTTTTAATTGTCTTACGTTATGGGCTTTTGCAATAACCTTATCATCTTTCACGATAACACATCCTACAGGTACATCACCGTTTTTATAAGCGATACGAGCTTCTTTTAAAGCCAAACGCATATAATATTCATTATTCATGATTTCTTCGTGGAACTTTATGACAATGACGACATCTTGCTTCGTACTTTTCAGCAGCACTTACAAGAATAATAGGGTCATCATAATCTGCAGGTTCACCATCAATTATTCTTTGTGTACGAGTTGCAGGTTGACCACAAACTTGACATATAGCATTAAGTTTTGTTACATATTCTGCACGTGCAAGAAGCAGTGGCATAATACCAAAAGGTTCACCTCTAAAGTCTTGGTCAAGACCAGCAACAATGACACGAACACCGCTATTTGCAAGTGCATCAATTACTGGGATTAAATCTTCACCAAAGAACTGTACTTCATCTACAGCAATTGCATAAGGCATATTCCCTTTTAAATGAGTAAGAATTTCTTCTGCTTTAGAAATTACAATTGACTTAATCTTTTTTTGTGAGTGAGATACAACTGAGTTTTCATCATATCGGTTATCAATTTTTGGTTTAAAAACCAAGATTGTTTTTTTAGCATATGTAATACGATTAATTCTTCTAATTAATTCTTCTGTTTTTCCTGCAAACATGCATCCACAAATAACTTCAATCCAACCATCTCGGCATCTTAAATCCATAACCCACCTCAAATACTAATTTTCATACATTTATTATTATACTATAATAAGGCTTTTTTTGCAATGCAAAAGTTTAATAAATTTTTTGACTAAATTTTTAAAATAATATATAATTAATGTATATAACACTTTGGAGCAGAATATGGAAACTTTATTAAAAGAGTTTTTAAGCAGTAGAATAAATATTAAAGAATTTATTAATTTATTAATTAA
>CAJGCS010000055.1 GCA_904501965.1 uncultured Bacilli bacterium
ACACTTGGTACTGCATCATCTACTTATGGTGATAATATTTATTTTAGTTCTAACGAAGAAATAAAAGGATATTTCCATGGAACAGGTGATGTCTTCGGAAGTGCTTTTGTCGCATCATATGTGTATGGGAAATCTTTAGAAGAGGCGTCTAAGATAGCTGAAGAATTTGTTATTGAATCAATTAAAAAAACAATTGATAAAGATGACTTCGATCCTAAATATGGTGTTGCTTTTGAAGAGGCAATATTAAAATTAATACATGAAGTAAAATGCAAATAGTGAACTCAAAAAAGAGTTCACTTATTATTTACTTTTTTTAAAAATAATGATATAGTATAAATAGGTGAATACTATGAATAAGTACTTAACATATCACATAAACAAGTATCCTAAAATGCAAATAGAAGATAAAATTAAACTTCTTATGCAAGGCTTCTTAGGCCCAGGACATTTAGTAAATGATTATCAAATGGTTTTAAATCGAGTTGAAAGTGAACTAAATCAAATATCAATAAGCAGTACAGATATATATGAAGAAATAAGTGATACTTTCGTTCGTGTTTATCTAAAGCCATATTATGAAAAACATCATTCTTTTGATGAGTTAATAAAAGCATTTATCTTATCAAGCAAAGAAGAAAAAGATTTTGATGGCTTTTTTAAAGAGTTAGAAAATTTAAGAAAAACATTAAATGAAGATGAGTTAAATTTTTTAAATATATATCTAGAAAACAAAAAATATCTTATAAGTCATTCAGATATATATCGAAATTTATACAATCCTCATTATTTAGTAATATCAAAAAAATATATAGATGGAGGTATGTAAATGGGTGCATTTCAATTTGATGTTGTATCTATAATATTATTGGTAGGTTTTATTGCATTTGTTGTTATTGGTGCTATACAAGGTTTCTTTAAAGTTTTAATTGATCTTGGAAGTAGCATTTTATCAGCTATAGTTTCAATATTTCTTGCAAAACCAGTCGGCATGTTTATCTATAATACAGGTTGCTTTACAAAGGCAATTGATAAGTGTACAGCTTTTTTAATAAGTAAGCATTCTGTGTTTGAAAGTGTAATTACAAGCGAAAACAAACATGAACTTATTGAAAAGGGATTGGATCATTTTAACGTGCCTTCAGTTTTATCTGGTGTATTATCTTCAATTGGTGAAAAAATAATGCCTGAAACAAATGGAGAAACTATTGCTATATTTTTATCAAATACATTATTTGTAGTAGCTTCAATAATTATTGCAGGTCTATTAATGTTTGCATTAATTAATATTATTGTATTTATTTTTAAGTTATTTGTTAAAAAACTTGATGAAATTAAGTTTGTAAGAAAACTAAACCACTCTCTTGGAGCCTTAATCGGCGCAGTAAATGGATGTATATTTGTTCTTGCAGGACTTGTAATTTTATCACTACTTTTATTAATTCCACCACTTCATGAACCAATTGGAAATCTTATTGCACTTAATAATGATGAAGTGTTTACTATTGGCAAGTGGCTTTATGAATTAGATATAATTGGTTGGATTTTAAAAATAATAGGACTCTAGGATATAATTATGTATAAACTATTAGTAAAACTTTTTATTAAAAATAATAAAAATACTAAAGATCCTCTTGTAAGAGCAAAATACGGAAGTCTTGCAGGAAACGTTGGTATTACAGTAAATATCATATTATTTATATTTAAAATTATTGCAGGTATTATATCTGGCTCTATCGCAATTATTACTGATGGTATTAATAACTTAACAGATGCATCTTCATCAATTATAACTTTAGTAGGTTTTAAGATGTCTGTTAAACCAGCAGATGAAGATCATCCATTTGGGCATCAAAGAATTGAATATTTAACAGGTGTTATTGTATCGTTTATTATTTTGTTTATTGGTATTTTTCTTGGAATTGAATCAGTAAAGAAAATAATAGAACCATCAATGCCAACACCGGATATATTTGTATATATCATTTTAGGAGTATCAATCATTGGTAAACTATGGCTTTCAATTTTTAATAGAAAAATGAGCAAAGCAATTGATTCTGCAACTCTTAAAGCAACTTCTCAAGATAGTTTGAATGATGCTATTTCAACAACAGTTGTTTTAGTTGTTAGTATTATTTGCCATATCTTCTCTAATGTTGAAGCACTAAAATACTTAGACGGTATTACAGGTATTGCTCTTGCAATAATGATTTTAGTATCAGGTATTAAAACTCTAAAAGAAACAATGGATCCTTTAATTGGTAGTATGCCTACAAAAGAAGATATTGAAAAAATAACTAAAATTGTAGAAAGCTATGATGGTGTTTTAGGAATTCATGACTTAGTAATTCATAACTATGGTCCAAATAAAACATTTGCAAGTATTCATGTTGAAGTTGATGCAAAAGTAGATGTAATGATATCACATGACTTGATGGATGTAATAGAACGAGATGTAAGGGAAAATCATGGAATTGATTTAACAATTCATATGGATCCTGTAAATATCGATGATGAAGAAACAATTAGTGTAAAAGTAAAAGTTCTTGAAATTGTTAAAAGAATCGATGAAAGCCTAACTATTCATGATTTTAGAATGGTTAAAGGTATTACTCATACCAATGTATTATTTGATATCGCAATTCCAATTAAATTTAAAATGACAAAATCAGAACTAAAAAAATATTTAGAACAAGAAATAAAAACAATAAACGAAAAGTATTTACTTGTTCTACAAATTGACCAAATGTATGACAGAGTTTAGTAAGATAAGAATCGCAAATATAGATGATGCTATATATATTCAAGAAGTGCTTGATGATGCAAAAGCTTTGTTTAAAAGTGAAGGATCAGATCAATGGCAAGATTTAGATAATTATCCAAACATTAACACTACAATAAATGATATTAACAAAAAACAAATGTATGTGTATGAAATTGATAAAAAAGTAGTTGGATGTGTTGTTTTATCTAAAGAAAAAGAAGAAGCATATAACAAAGTCTATAATGGTAAATGGATAGAAGATGATAACTATTATGTCATTCACCGTCTTAGTGTAAGAAATGGGTACTACAAAAAAGGAATTGCAAAAGCTTTAATAAATTATGCAGAATCTATTACAAAAAAAGATAATGTAAAATCTATTAAAGTAGATACAAAAAAAGAAAACATAAGAATGCTAACTTTGTTAAAAACACTTGGATTTAAAGAAGTTGGAATAATCCACTTATTAAGAAAAGATGTATTAGATGTAAAAAGAGTAGCACTTGAAAAATGTCTATAAGCCTTACAATTGTAAGGCTTTTTTTGTTGTAAGCAGTAATTTTGATAAGTATTTATAAAAATGATAAAATAATGGTATATTATGGAGGTTGGAATGAGAAAAACACTTGCAATTATATTAAGTATAGTATTTACAGTTGTAACAATATTATGTGGATATATTGTTATTCCGTCAATAAGAAGATCAATTAATCCTTGTATTGATGGACATGCATATGAATCTACAGTAATAGATCCAACATGTAAAGAAGAAGGATATACAAGAAATATTTGCATAAATTGTGAATATTCATATATTTCAGATTACAAAGATATAGTAGAACATAAAGTTAACTATACTCCGGTTCAAGAAGCAACATGTAATGATTATGGAGTAGAAAGCGGTATTTGCGATTATTGTGGAAAAGAACAAAGACGCTATTCAAATCCTCTTGGACATATAGCAGGAGAAATAGAAAATACAGGGGATTATTGTAATGAGTATCCTATTGGAACAATTTCTTGCACAAGATGTGAAGAAACGATTTCTGAAATAGGACATCACTTTGTATCAGAAGTAATTCAAGCAACATGTACATCTGATGGACTTATTATTTATAAATGTGTTGAATGTAATGCTAAAGAAGAAATTGTAATCGAATGTTCAGGGCATATTTCGGGCGAATGGGTTACGTTGGTTGATGCAACATGTTTATCAGAGGGAGAAAAAGCAAAGTTTTGCGTTGTTTGTAATGAATACTTAGAGGGTAGTAGCATAGAGAAAAAAGATCATATATATGAATCAAGCGTGCTAAATTCTGGAAATAAGGTTGAAAATAAGTGTATACACTGTTCGCATATATATTATGATAATATTAATGGAGAATTATTTGAGGTTAAACTTGAATTAAATAACAATACAGGCTCAACTTTAATATACGTTAATTCGGAAGCTAAAATAAATTTACCTGTTCCTGAGTATGAAAATCATGAATTTGTTGGTTGGTATCTAGATGAAGAATTTATTAATTTATATACTGAAGACAAAGTAAACAGAGATATATGTTTATATGCAAAATGGGAAAATAGTGATTCAAATGTTACCCATCAAGAAGGCTTAATTGTAGATAATTTAAACACAGATTTTACTTTCCAAGTGAAGAATGTAAATAATTTATCTGCAGAAGAAGTTAAAAAAGCTTTATCAATTTTTAATGAAAATGAAGAAAGTATTAGTTTTGATATTGTTGAGGTATCAGATGATATATATGAGGTATCTTCGTTAGAATATGAAAAAGGACAAATGTATACTGTTGTCCTTACTAGAGATTTAGCATTTGTTGATACTGATGCAAAAAGTAGAACATATATTATTAAGGATGAAAATCATTTAAATCAAAATGTTAAAAATGATGTTGTTGAACTTAATTATAATGAAATTGCAGGCTCATATGAAAAAGATGGAATAACTTATTTAATTCTATTTAATGATTTAATTAACGCAAATGACAAAGTTGTTGTTTATGATTATAACATAAATCAAATCGTCACATATTTTGGTGTTGTTGCAGAAGGTAAATATGAAACATATTCAATGTATGAAATTGAAATGATTGAATTTAGTGATGTTTTTAATGAATATAATGGGCATTACGCAGGGAAACTTGATACAAGTAATATTGTCTTTGATGATAATTTTGAAGATGAGCTTGTTGAAACGTTTAGACGTTCTGCATTATATCGCCAATTTAGCGAAGCTCAAAAAACTGCGTATAGTGATGATGATAAATATACATATAAATGGTCAAATATAAAAATTACACCTTCAAAAGAAAAAATAGAAGGTGGAATAATTGTTAATTTACTTGTATCATCAGATTATATTAGAACTGATAAAGAAACAGGAACATCAAAAGTAAGTTTTTCTATTTGCTTAAATATTGAAAATACTATTGAATTTGAAACAATAAAACATTTTAATAGCGTTACTGATTTTAGTTTTGTGCTAGATGCAGATAACACTACGAGAGTAAAATTATACGTTACCTCAAAAGACAGTGTAAATTTTGAAAAAGAATTACATCTTTTTAAAGAATGTTTTCAACAAATACAAGAAAGTGGTTCTCATGATGAATTAGGAGAATCAAGTTCCGATTATTCAAAAGAAATAAAAATCGGTAATTTTTCAACAATAATATACGGATTTATTCTTTCTCTTGATGTAAATGTTGAATTTAACTTTAATATGGTTGGTGAGACTGGTATTGAAGTTGATATATATACAAATGTAAGAGCTGGTATAAGAGTTAATGGTCTTAACGGATCAAACTTAGATATTGATGTAATAAAAGATTTTGACACATCGATTCATACGTCAATCTATGTAATGGGAAAAATTAATGTTTCAGCTAATTTGAAGGTTGATGCACAAGTTAGTTTCTTAGGCATCGTAAGTTTAGGAGCGCATTTAGAAGCAGAACCATATATTGATCTTGGTGGGTACTTAGGAATTCACGAAATTGGTACGGAACAAATGAATGGAACGTTTGCAGGTTATATCGAATGTGGTGTAAACGTAAATGTATATGTCACAGCGGGCATTAAATTAAAAATAGAAGTAAAAATATGGTTTTTAGAATTTAAAGTAATAAATATTGATAAGAGTTTTAGATATGATTTATACGACGAACAATTTGTTTTATTATCATATGGAACTACAGAAATACCTTTATTCTTTAATTATACAGATCCAGTTGTTACAAAAGAGTTTGATTGTTATGGAGAATTAAATTTAAATGACTTTGTTAATCGTGAAGTAACAATGCAGAATATCAAAGAATTAAAGAAGTTTACTAAAGAAGTGGACTGCTTCTATTATATGGAAGAAGAAGTGGTGGGTGTTACTTTAGATAGAAATGGACGCTTAATAATAGAACAAACACACAAAAGCTATATTGAATTTGATGTAAAGGTTGTTTATGGAAGTAATTTAATTAGCAAAAATCTACACATAGTTGTGACACTTAACCATAGACCAGAACATGTTGAAGCTAGGGAACCATCTTGTTATAACGAAGGTAATAGTGAATATGTAGGATGTGCAGTATGTGGTGATGTTTTAGAAGGAGAAAAGATTATATATCCTGAAACACATGAATTTACGATTGAAGAAAAAACAAGTGAGACATTAAGAACTCATCAAACATGTTCAACAAAATTATCTTATTGGAAGATATGCTCTTTATGTAACCAAGTATCTAAAACAGAATATTTTGAAGTAGGTGAATTGCTTTCACACACATTCAATAATGGCTCATGTATCAAGTGTGGAGAACTAGAAAACATTAATGATTGGGCACTTAATAAAGTAGAAGGCGGTTATGAGATTGCAAAATACTATGGCAGTAAAACAGAACTTGTGATTCCATCAACATATAAGGGTGAACCGATAATTAAAATTGGCGTTGAAGCATTCAGTGGATTAGAACTTAAAAAGATTGTAATTCCAGATACAATAATAGAAATAGGAGATTATGCATTTGCAGGATGCGT
>CAJGCS010000056.1 GCA_904501965.1 uncultured Bacilli bacterium
ACATCACATACTCTTTTTATTTCTTTTTGAACATTTACATACTTTCCACCTTGTTTTTTGTCATCTTTTATAAAGTATGTAATACTTACAACTTCTTTAAATTTTGTTGTAATAATGAAGTTTAATTTTTCATTAATTATTTCTTTTTCTTCTTTTGAAAGTCTAATTTTCTTATCAGTTGTTCTTGAAACTTCTTTAATTGATTCTTCGTATCCCGTTAAAGCTGCAAACGGTGCAAATTGAGCAGCTCTGTCATTTAATGACATATGCTTTCTTTTAGTTGATTTTTGGTAAGGCTTATTAATAATACTTTCATATTTTTCCATATTATGCTTTATGCCCTCCAATCTGTGCATTTCTTTCTTTCATAGTTGCACCTTCTTCAAGGTTCATTCCTTTCATTATGGCATTTTTCCCAAAACGTTTTTTAATTTTAAGAATTGATTCTTGAGCTTTTTGTTCTTTTTCTAGTTTTTTCTCATCAACTTTATTATCATTATTATCAAATAAACTAAGTTGTTCGTACTGAACGCTTGGTGCTTCTTTTCTTAGAGATGTTGCACTAATATTAATTCTTCTAATTAATAGAATTGGATTTACAATACTATCATATAGTTTTACCGCACCTTCTCTTAAAACACTGCTTGATGCATTATATCTTTTAAAGTTTACTGTACCATGGGCATGTTTTGGAATAAGACGTCCTAAGTAGTCTTCTGTAATTTCGCCGGTATAGTTTTTGGCAATTTCAGGGTTAGTTAAGTTTTCAATATCATAGCCAATTGTAATAACTATTTGATTTGTTAAAAACCCTTTATCAACTAAATCTAGTGCAAGCGAATCAACCATTTCTTTAAGAATCAATCTTGCCTTTTCAAAGGTATATGGAGAGTGAAGTACTTGTCCTGTTCCTAAACTTTTTGCAAGAGGTTTGTAGCTTTTAATATGTTTGATAGTAGTTGGTTCAACACCCCATGCATGGTCAATTAAAAGTTCCGCATTTATTCCAAATAAATCATATAAAATATCTTCATTTTTAGTTGATAAAAGTGCAATATCACCCATTGTTTTAAGACCAATTGCATTTAATTTTTTCGCATAACCTTTTCCTACTCGCCAAAAATCAGTAAGTGGAGTATGTGCCCAAAGTTCTTTTCTGTATGATTCTTCTGTAAGTGATGCAATTCTAACACCACTAGCGTCAGGTTTCATTTTTTTTGCGACTATATCCATAGCAACCTTTGCAAGATACATATTTGTCCCAATTCCGGCAGTAGCTGTTATTCCCGTAGTAGCAAGTACATCTTTAATAATTGTCATTGCAAAATCATGTGGTGTAATCTTCCTAATATTTAAGTAGTTTGTAATATCCATAAATACTTCGTCAATTGAATAAACATGAATATCTTCAGCAGCTACGTATTTTAGATAAATACTATATATTAATGAACTATACTTAATATAATGTGCCATTCTAGGTGCTGCAATAATATAATCTAGTTCTAATGAATCATCATTTTGCACTTTTGTATTATCATATGATTTACCACTAAACTTCTTAACTTTTTTAAGACGTTTATTATTTACATCACGTACCTTTTGAACTACTTCAAAAAGTCTTGCTCTACCGGATATTCCATATGATTTAAGTGATTGCGTTACCGCAAGACAAATTGTCTTTTCGGTTCTTGAGTTATCAGCAACCACTAAATTTGTTGTAAGTGGATCTAAGCCTCTTTCAACGCATTCAACAGAGGCATAGAATGTTTTTAAATCTATACATAAATATATGCTCATAAATAATTTTAGCGCTAAAATAAGCTTCTTCCTTTCTATAATATTATATCATATTTTACAATTAAATACAATATTCAAAAGAAAAACTCCTGTAAAACAGGAGTTTATAATTATGCATAGTTTACTTTAGTAACATCATCAGTTGATAAATCTAAATAAGCTGTTGAATATGAAGCTTGGTAATATGGATATACCCAAATACTTAGAATTCCTAGTGTCATTAAAACAAGTAAGTCCCACCCAATAAATGATAAATCAAGTAAGAATAAATTACCTTTAAAGCAATATGTTAATTCTTTAGATTCTTTAATACATTTTTTAGCTGATGATCTTGGATTTTCGGCTAAATAATAAAATGCAAATGAATATTTATACTTTGCAACAATACCAGGTATTAAAAGTAAACAAGACCATAAAAAGATATAAATATTTGTTAATAAATATAGTCTTACAGATGCCCAATAATCTTTAAAACCATAGAAAGCATCAACAAATCTAACATTTTCACCACGAGCAACTTTTAAATATACATAATATCTACTTAAGTTAAATGGTGCAATTAAAAATATTGATGCGATGCTTGCAATTATTGTAGCAATCAAAATGAAAAGCATGATTAATAAAAACATAATTATTTCTTTTTCAGATGATAATTCAGGCTCACCAAAATTAAAGCTAACACCACCAAAATTTCCACCAGTAAATGATGTAAACAATCCAATCAAAAATAGAATTCCTATTTTACCTTTTATACTACTTTTACCATTTCTTTTCCACTCTTTAATCATAAAAAGACACCTCTATTTTTTAACAATAATAATCTATTGCAACACTTGACTCTCTTATTTCATGCATTAGTTTTTTTACAACACTAACATGATATGGATCTTTTTGATATAAATCAAGGTCTTCTTTTGAATCAAACCATGTTTCTAGAATTAAATCATAACTTCTTTCACTATGAAGAAAATCAACTCCAACAATAATTTTCTTTAAAAGAGGAACATTTTCTTCCATACTAAGAAGAGTATTTTTTGCTTCTTCGATTCTATCTTTATATTCTTCTTTTATTTTAAAACATACAATATGTTTAACCATTATGCTCTCCAAAGACCATGTAAGTTACAGTATGCATATACTGCTTCTACAGTTTCTCCTTCATCAAGAACAAATGATACTTTTGGTGCATTTCCTGGTTTTAAAAGTTTTCTTTGAACACCTGTAGATGTTTCAAGTACAACCCATTCGATATAGTGTTCTGGTGCCATAGGGTGATCAATTGAACCAACGTTTACTTCTACAACATTTTTATCAACACTATATACTGGAATATGTTTTTCACGTGATGCTTCAACTGTACCTGCGATAAGTTCAGTCATTTTTGCTCCACAACATACTGGAGTAACACCAGATGAATAAATCATTTCAATTTCGTTTCCGCATTTTTCACATAAATAAAATTTTAACATATATTTTAATCTCCTTGTATTTCTATTTTAATGTTTTACTATTATATTATACTAAATATATTGTTTTTTTAAAAGCAAATATATAAATTATTTTTTAGAATATGAATAATAGACTAAATCAGCTCTTTGTTTTGTGTTTTTATCAACTACGTATTCTTTAAGTGTAGCATCATAACTCATACCAGCTTTTTGCATTACTTTTCCTGATGCAGGATTAGTTGAGATATGGCAAGCAGTAATTTTATCAACACATGCAACTTCACTTAAATATTTTATTACTGCAACAAGTGCTTCTGTAGCAAATCCATTGTTCCAGTATTTACTAGAATAACAATATCCAAGTTCAACAAGTGAATAATTAACTGATGTTTTAACACAGTCAATTTCACCAATTGGTTCATTTGTATCTTTTAATACAACTAACCAGTCAAATCGATAGTCTCTATTATATAAATCTACTTTATATTTTACATATTCAATTGTATCATTAACTGACTTATGCATATCCCATGTAACATATTTTGAAACAAGTGGATCACTACACCAGTTTTCAAATATTTTAGGTGCATCACTAAGTTCAACTTTTCTTAAAATTAAACGTTTCGTTTCGATTAAATTTGAGCCAACATTTTTCATAATTTATTCTTCCTTTGGTTTAGCTTTTTCTATTACTTTTTTATATGGGGCAATCATACCTTCATTAAACTTATTTCCCATTTTAGCTTTAATCTTTTTGTTTCTTACCATTGAGCCAAGTAAACACATTAACATCATTTGACCACGTTTCTTTTGAGGAAAATCATATACACCATGCTTTTTATAGTATACATGGTCTGCTTTCATAATGCCTCGCATTATCCAAATTAAATCTCTAAATATCTTCATGCCACCAACACCATAAAAGTTTCTAGGTAGAACATATTTATTTTTAATTGCATAGTCTAGTTTACTAATAGTTGATTTAAGAGTTTCAGCATCTTGAATAACACCAGCTAAATAGTTATGTCCAACTTCAGCTCGCGCTTCAACTACAGTTTTTAGATTATGTTCATTTTCATAATCTCCATTAATTATATAGGCAAAAGGCATACCTTCTGTAACAGTTCTATGTCCATTACAAAATTGTCTATCATCATACATCTTAAAGCGAGCTCCCATTGAGTGATCTTTAATTGTAAAAGCAATAACAATAGCATCAGACTTTTGGATATTTTCTCTTAAGAAAACATCAAAGTTATCTTTGTAAATACATTTACCATCGCCGGCACAATTAAAACAGCCTAAACAACCTCCTTGAAATTCGAATTTATCGATATTTACAATTCTTGATTTGTAAGGTAATGCATTTTGAAAGTCTTCTATCATTACAGATAGTTTTGTATCATTTTCTTTTAAATCACAAACTATTACAACTTCTTTTGATTCATCTTTATTAGTATGATTATTTAATGGAATATACTCTTTTTCAAAACTTGCATTTGGTGCTTTAATTTGTTCATAAATATTATTATTAATAGAATGTATAAAGAAATCAAAAAAGTTTACGATATCTTTTTGTCCACTTTTCTTTGTTAAATCTTCCATATCTAAAGATAAGCCTTTAACATATTTAGCTTTTAAATCATAACAGTTTTCTTCTATATACTTATGAGCTGTCATATCATAAAAATGCTTTGAAGTAGATATTTGGGTTACAAATTTATTCTCTAAAGAAACGTTATTTATCTTCAATAATTCAATAAACTTATGTAGTTGTGATGGAGCTAAAAATGTATAAACAGGATAAGAAAAAATAATTGCATCAGCCTCTTTTATTTTTTCTAAAGCAATACTAAAATCTTTTTCTAAAGCTTTAATTTTTTGACCAACATGTAAAACATCAAATGCTTGTTTATTAAACACTTTTTCAAGATATAAGAATGTTTGTAAAGTACAACTATACTTTCCTTTCGGTGAACCATTAATTACTAAAAATTTCATATTTTCCTCTATAAATATTAATTTATTATATTATAACATAAACTATGTTTTTTTTAAACAATAAAACAAAATAATCATTGATATAATTTTTTAAAATAAGTAAAAGACTCCTACTAAAGAGGAGTCTTGTTTTAACTAGCTATAGCTTCTATACAATCATCGTTTGATAAATCAATATATGCAGATGCATGTGATGCTTGATAGTATGGACTTACCCAAATACTTAAAATTCCTAGTGTCAAAATGGTAAGCAAATTCCAACCAATGAATGATAAATCTAAAGCGAACAATTCTTTTTTAAAGCCATATGTAATTTCTTCTGATCTATTAATACAGTCTCGTGTTGATGCGCCTTTATTATCAGCTAAATGATAAAATGCAAATGAATATTTATATCCGGCAATAACACCTGGCACAATAAATAAACAGCTCCACAAGAAAATATATAAATTTGTCATGAAATATAATTTTACAGCTGATCCATAATCTTTAAAGCCATAAAATGCATCAACAAATCTAACTTTTTCGCCGCGAGATACCTTTAAATAAACATAATGTTTACTTAAGTTAAAAGGAGCAGCAATAAGCATTGAAACAAGCGAAATTGCAAGAACAATTACAAATATTGCTAGTATTACATAAACATATGAAATAAACTCATCAGCATTCATATTTTTTGGGAATGGAATTCTAACATTAAAAAATTCACTTAAATCTATACTAGAAAATGTTGTAAATATTCCAATTAAAAATAGAATACCAATTTTTCCTTTTATACTGTTTCTACCATCTCTTTTCCAAATATTTATCATAACCCTATCCTTTCATTTAATAAAAGCATAAATATAACCTTAAATTTTCTTTTATCATGCATATGTTTTAATAACACTTACATAATTTACTATTATATTATACTATATATAGTATCTTATTGAAAAGTAAATATATAATTTTTTAAAAAAACTATAAATTTTACTTTTAGTTTTATCTAGCTAAATTTAAAAAATCTTTTACAACTATTTCTTCATCTTTGTAAGAAATAATCATATCATAAATACCAACTTCATTTTTAGGATTACTATCAGTAAATTCATATATATCTGTAATTTTCATTCCTGTATAAATATAAAATTCTGTAACAACATCAGGTGCTAAAATTGGTTCATGAAAAATCTTATTAGTTTTATTTGTGAATTTAATATTTGCACCTTCTAAATAACCATCTCCACTTGTGTATGAAAATGATTCTCCAAGATAAGTCATTTCAACATTAATTTTAAATGAAATTGGTGTATATGTTTTTTCAAAATAATATGGGAACTTAATAGAATTTTCTAAAACAGTAATATTCACATCAAATAAAGAACATGATGCACTATACTCCATACTTTTAAAATGATATGTTGATGTATTAAGTTCAGGTGTTTCATAAAGTTTTGTTGCAAACTTTTTGAAATCTTCTGATAATTTACCATCTACAATATCTTCTTTTTGAGGTAGCATTTTATTTGTTGTATAAATAG
>CAJGCS010000057.1 GCA_904501965.1 uncultured Bacilli bacterium
AAAACAACACTTGGAGAAATTTTAAGTCAAAAATATGGTAAAATATTCTTTGATAGTGATATAATCTTAAAGGAAGAAAGTTTATCTTTAGCTAAACTTCTTTCGCTTGGTTTAACTTTAGAAGATTATAGAGAATATGAATCAGGAGTAATAGAAACACTTGCATTTGTTGATAATGCTATTATTTCAACTGGCGGAGGTGTTATAGAAAACCCATCAAACATCTTCTTCTTAAAACAAAAAGGTCTAATCATCTTTTTAGATACGCCTTTAGATATTTTAAAGTCACGTATTAAAAGTGATCGACCTTTAGTTAAAAACGAAAGCGATTTAGAAAAACTTTTTGAAAAACGTTACAATATCTACAAAGAAAATGCAGATATCATATTTAAGTGTAGTGGTAATTTAGACCAAGATGCAAAAGACTTGGAGGCTTTAATTAATGAATATTTTAATAATTAACGGACCTAATCTAAATCTTTTAGGAATTCGCGAAGTTCATTTTTACAAGAGTTTAACTTATAATGATCTTCTTGAGTTCTATAAGTTTTTAGAAAACAAATTTAATGTAACAATTGAGGCTTACCAAACAAATCATGAAGGATCAATTATTGATAAACTTCATGAAGCTCACTTTAAACAATTTGATGCAATAATAATTAATCCTGGAGCTTACACTCATTATTCATATGCGATAAGAGATGCAATTGCAGCTATTAGCATTCCTACCTTTGAAGTTCATCTTACAGATATAACTAAAAGAGAGAACTGGAGAAGAGTTAGTGTAATATCTGAAGTGTGTGTCAAAACTTTTATGGGAAACCATTTTGAATCATATGAAGATGCCGTTAAATATATCGTAGAAGAAAGGAATCAATATGCAGAATAAATATCCTTTACTAAAAAACATTAACAATCATGCATTAAAATCATTAAATGTTCAAGGCTTACTTTTAATCGCAGGTCCTTGTGCAGTTGAAGATTATGCAAAAACACTTGACGTTGCGAAATTCTTAAAATCAAATAATATTGAATACTTAAGAGCGGGAGCGTTTAAACCAAGAACTTCTGTCCATGATTTCCAAGGTTTAGGCTTAGAAGGCCTTGAAATTTTAAAGAAAGTTAAGGAAGAAACAAATATTAAAATTGTTACAGAAATCACAGACGTATCTTATTTAAATGCATATGATTTTGTCGATATTATTCAAGTTGGCGCTAGAAACATGCAAAACTTCTCTTTACTTAGTGCTTTAGGAAAAACAAAGAAACCTATCCTATTAAAAAGAGGTTTTGGTAATACTCTAGATGAGTGGTTAAGAGCTGCAGAATACATTGTAGCCCAAGGCAATCCTAACATTATTCTTTGTGAACGAGGGATTAAAACATTTGAAAACTCTACAAGAAATACGCTTGATATTTCAAGTGTCGCTTTAATTAAAGAATATCTAAATGTTCCTGTAATTGTTGACCCTTCACATTCTGCTGGTCGTGCCGATATAATACCAGCTTTATCAAAAGCAAGTATTGCGGTTGGAGCTGATGGTTTAATTATTGAAGTGCATCATAATCCTAAAAAATCTATTAGTGATTCACAACAAGCTTTAGATTATGAAACATTTAAAAAACTATTAAAGAATATTCAAGAATAGACTCAAGGCAACTTGAGTCTTTTTTTATACTGTGAAAGAATATTTCATATCTTCTTTTACAATATCAACACTCCTTATATATGCAATTTGGTTAGAATTTACAGCTGTTGTTATTACTTCCATATTATAATAAATAATTGTTCCATCATCTAACTTAAGGCTTAAACAACTTGTAAAATATTTGAATTTTGAAGTAATAGTTGCAGGGGAATATTCAACTTTGAAATTTTCATATGAATAATTTGATCCAACTAAAGTTTCATAAATAAAATATCCTGCATAAGTCGTATCCAATATATCAACAAATACATCTTCTTCTGTAGTTATTTTATTTACAAATGGAACTTTAATTTTAACTTTATTTGTTAAAGAAGTTGTCCCATAATATTCTTGTGTAAATTTCTTATGAACATCTAAAAATACTTTCTCATACATTTTACTATTTTGTTCAAACACAGTTTTATTATAATTTTTTTGATTAGTAATAACAACTGGAATTGTAATTGATGCAATTACACCAATTATTACTATTACAGCTAATGCTTCATAGATTGTAAAACCTAAGTTTTTTAGGTTTTTTTTATTTTCCATGATTATTTATAATCATATTCGACAGTTACGCCTCTAGCTGTATATTTAAGGGTTCCATTTTCAAATGTGATATTAGCATTATCAGGAAGCTTCATACCACATTCAGTTTCAAGTAAAGAAACAATTTGATCTGATGTAAGTTTTGTTACTTCATCAACGGTTGAGTACGCGTCAAAATTTTCACTTGCAATGCCAATCTCAATTGCTTGATAGATTTCTTTAGCTTCGGCTAAGGCAACTGATTCTTTAGACTGTTTAACATATCCAAAATAACCAACGCTTACAAATGTAGATAAAACACCAATAATAGTGATTACTACAAGTAGTTCAACCATCGTAAACCCTTTATTCTTTTTATTCTTGTTTAATTTTTTCATATATCCTCCTAAATATTTATCCCCTACACTTATATATTTCGTTTAATATTTTGTTTTTCCGTTTTTTATTTTTTAATTAATCCTTCTTTTTCTGCTCTTTTTAAAATAGTTGAAAGTTTTATAAACTTTTTTGACTTTATTTGTTCATTAATGATGAATTCATAGTTTTGACTAATGATTGAAGACTTTAACTCTTCATCAATTATTAATACTTCTCCAAGACAAATGCGACCCTTTAATCCTGTATTATTACATACAGGACAGCCTTCATTAATAAATTCTTTTTTGTTATTAACAATAACTTCTTTTTTACACTTGTTACAACGTTTCTTAACAAGTTTTTGAAATATAATTGCTTTTAGGCTAGTCGCAATTAAAAAAGGAGGAACGCCTAAATCAATTAATCTAGAAATTGAAGTTTCAGCATCACTTGCATGAATTGTAGATAAAACTAAGTGTCCGGTTGTTGCACTTCTTATTGCAATACTTGCACTTTCCTCATCTCTTATTTCTCCAATCATAAATACATCAGGATCTTGTCTTAAGACTGTTTTTAAAGTTTCTGTAAAACCAAGTCCATTATTATTTACTTGAACTTGTGATACACCATCTATCGAATACTCAATTGGGTCTTCCACCGTAATTATATTTATCTTTTCATTTATTTTTTCTTTTAATAATGAGTAAAGTGTTGTTGTTTTGCCACTTCCAGTTGGTCCAACAACTAAAATAAGTCCTACTTGATCTTCAAGGATCTTTAAGATACTACTTTTAGCATTTTTATCAATGTATAAATCATCAAAAGTATAATTATTTGCCTCATCGTCAAGAATTCTTAAAGATAATCTTTCACCATAAAGAGTTGGAAGAATTGATATTCTAATATCATAGTCTTCACCATTATATTTAAAAACAAATTTTCCATCTTGTGCTTCTTGATGTTTGGTGATATCAAGCTTACTTAATATTTTTATTCTTGATACAATCATCTGATATACATCTTGTGAAAATTCTGTACTTTTAACTAAATCACCATCAATTCTAAACCTAACAATAACATTTTTGTTTTTAGGTTCAAAATGAATATCACTTACCTTTTGGAGTATTGCTTTTTCAATTAAATTATCAATTGTTCTAACGATATAACTGCTTTTTATTTCTTTATTATAAAACTCTTCTTTTTCTTCACCTAGTTTTGCATATTCAATTTGCTCTGGTGATGTTTGTAATATATTTTCGTAAAAACCTTGAATACTACTTTTTTCAAGATAATTTAATACACGTTCAAAATCATCTTTCGTAATATATTCATATTTAATTTCCTTATTATATATTAGTTTAATTATGTTATCTTGAACAAATAAATCTTCACTATCTTTTAATACATGGACATACCTTTTATCCTCATAAAAAGGTATTAAACGAATTTCTTTTAAAAGTTTGATGCTTATTTTATCAAATACATCACTTGTAAAATCAATATCTTCAAATCTAATATACACTTTTTCCCTCCTAACTAATATTTGATAATAGCCCTAACATTGGCATAAATAAAGAGGCCATTATTAAGCCAACAAACAAAGATATTAAAATAATTAATACTGGTTCTATAAAGATACTAAGTCTTGATAATGTATTATTTAACTTAACAAAATAAAATTTTGATGAACTTTTAACTTCATTTGTTAGATTATTTGTTATTTCGCCATTTTTAACCATTTCTACAAACATCTTAGGAAAATATCCAGATGTTTCACATGCACTATAAAAAGTAACACCACGTCTAATTTCATCTAAGATCCATTTAAACTTTTTAACTAAACTACTATTGTTTAAACAAGTTATAAGAATTTTTAATGAGTCTATTAATGAAATATTATTTGATAACATTATTTCTAAGTTTGAAGAAATAATGTAAATGTTAAAAAGTTTATATATTTTACTAATAAATGGTAGTTTTGATAAAACCAAACTAATAAATGATTTACCTTTCTTCGACATAAGAAATAGTATAGATGATAAAAATACAAGTATTAATGTAAGTATTACAAATATAAAATACTCTTTCAAAAAATTACTAAAAGAAAATAAAATCATTGTGTAAAGCGGTAAATCAATGTTATTATCAATAAAAATATCACTATACATCGGTAAAACAAATAAACACATTACAAACATTATAACTACTGCCATTAAAAGTAGGATTGATGGATAAATCATTGCATTAACAATCTTACTTTTTATCTTTTGAGTATTCTCATAGTATTTAGAAAGATAAGCAAATACCTCTTTTAAGCTTCCTGATTTTTCGCCAACATCAACCATCGAAATGAAAAGGTTCGAAAAATATTTATTATATTTTCTAACACAGCTTGTAAAGCTTTGCCCTTTGTTTAGTTCTTCTTTTGTGTAATTTAAAAACTCTTTAATTCCTAAATTTGAAGTAGTAGCTTCTAAAATAGAAATAACACTTATAAGAGGTTGATTTGATGAAAGCATCATTGCCATATTATTACATAGTTCTTTGATGTCTTTTTCCCTGACTGTATGACTAATAAAATGTTTTTTATCTTGTTTTACTTTTTTATATTTTATTAAATAGTAATCATGAAAACTAATAATCTTTCTAAGTTCATCAATAGATGCAGCTTCTACCATTCCCTTTATTTTTTTCTTTTCTTTATCCAGGGCAATAAACTTATATTTATTCACAGAAAACCTCCCTTTCTAGAAAGATAATATCTCCATTTGTATCAAACTTATAGTTATAAACAAGATTAAAAGTTCCATTTGCATCTTGTATTTTAAAATACTTTCCTTTTGTATTATAAAGAGCTAAATAATTACCACATAGTTCTTTAGATATACTTGTAAGAGTATATGAATCATCATAATAAATTTCATTTAATCTATTTTCATTAAAAATACGAATTAGTACTTCATCAGTTGTTTGGCCACTTTTAATAATTAAATTATTTATTACTATTATTGATAGAACAATTAACATTGTCAAAATAGCATAAATACAAGAAAGAATTGTGCTTCCTTTATTTTTTGTATACTCTTTTACTAAGCAACTCATCATTTATCCCCTCATAGTTTCTTTCGATATTTAAAACATTTATATCTGTAATATATAAAGTAGATGTTTCATTAAACCTTACTTCAAAAATTATTCTATCTAATTTTTTATATGGAACTTTTAAGTAAATTTCTATTTGTAGATAATTACTTTCACTTTTAACAATAAAATTCTTATATTCTTCTTCTACTATATTTTTACTGTTTTTTGGATCGACTTCACATAATCTTAAAATGTTTTGATAGTTTGTATAAAGTGATGCCTCATATAGTCTTCTTGAATTTGTATTTTTTACATTAAAGTAAATACCCATAACACCTGCAACACAGCTTGAAAGTAGTAACAAAGAAAATATACATTCTAATATTGAAAAACCTTTATTTTTCATACAATAGGTCCTCAAGTGCAGATGATGTTGATTCAAGTGTATTTTTAGTATAATGAGCAACATTTAATTCCTTACTAATAAGATTTTGTAAATACTCATTATAATAATCAGAATATAAAAGAATAACTCCTTCGACACTTCTACTTTTTGAAAATTCATTAATAAACTTAGCTAATGTCTTAAAATATTGATTATTAATATTTATTAAATCTTGATAGTTATAAGACTTTGTATATTCTCTTAATAAATCTTTTTCTATTTCCACCTTAAATATTTCAATTACTTTTCCATTATTTAGTAGATTAAATAAAAGATACTCTTCATACAAATATAAAACAATATAATTAGTATTACTTTTGTATTTATATGTACTAATTACAGATTCTGCAATTTGATAGTTATAAATACTTTTAATTTTTTTAATTTTTACATCTTTTAAATAATCATTTATTAAAAGTTTATTATCTATCTTATTTTGTAAAGTTACTCTAAAGTCATTTTGTTTATTTACAGATATTCTTTCGACCAAATAATCAAATCTTTCCTTATAATTATTTACTAAATAATCAATCTC
>CAJGCS010000058.1 GCA_904501965.1 uncultured Bacilli bacterium
ATTTGCATATCAACTTGCATCAAATATATACTCAGAACCAGTTGGACTTTACTATGGTGAAAAATACTTTGGTGAAGAAGCTAAGAAAGATATTACAGAAATCGTATATCAAATCATTGATACTTATAAAACTAGAATTATGAAGAATGAAATTCTAGGCGAAGAAACAAAAGCAAAAGCTGTTCTTAAACTTTCAAAAATTGGTGTTAAAATGGGTTACCCTGATAAAGTAGAAGAAATTTATTCAAAATTTAGCGTAAATCCTGATGCATCATTATTTGAAAATATTCGCGAAATTAGTAAAGTTAGAACACTTGAAGAATTTGAAAAACTTACTAAGCCAACTGACCCTACAAAATGGGCAATGCCTGGTCATATGGTAAATGCTTGTTATGACCCATTTGTTAATGACATTACATTCCCAGCTGCTATTTTACAAGCGCCATTTTATTCAATCAAACAAACTAGAAGTGAAAACTTAGGTGGTATTGGAGCTGTTATAGGACATGAAATTTCTCATGCATTTGATAGTAATGGTGCTAAATGTGATGAAAATGGCAACCTAAATAACTGGTGGACAAAAGACGATATGAAACGCTTCAAGAAAAAAATTAATGCTATGATTAAACAATTTGATGGCATTGAACTACCTTGGGGTAAAGTAAATGGCAAATTTATTGTAAGTGAAAACATGGCTGATAATGGTGGTATGGCTGTAACTCTTGAAATTATGGAAAATACAAAAGACTCTTCATATGAAGAATACTTCCAAAATTGGGCAAAAGTATGGTGTATGAAAGCAAAACCTGAATATTTACAATTACTTCTTAATTTAGATGTACACGGACCAAGTATCTTAAGAGCTAATATGCCTCCTAGAAACTTCGATAAATGGTATGAAACATATAAAGTAAAGAAGACTGATAAAATGTATATTACACCAAGTAAACGTGTAGTTATTTGGTAAACATATATTAGAAAAAAACTGTTACTATTATTATAGTAGCAGTTTTATTTTATACCACAAAAAACACAAAAAACATGCAATGTTTTTGAAAAGAAAAAAATATTATGGTATACTATATAAAAGTGAGGTATGTATATGGATGAATTTATTACTTTGTTAAAAGATTATATTTCAGATGATTATGAACAAAAAAGAAAAATTAGATATTTGTCTTATCTATATAAAGAACTATCAACAGAAAATAACAAAGATTTATTATTAGATTTTACCGAATCATTATTAGCACTTTCAAAAAAAGAAAAAACGAAAGATGACAAAACATATAAAATTGATGATGAAATCCTAGATTCTTTTTATCAATATTTATTAAATACTAATATTAAACCATCAACTGCATATGACTATGTAATGAGATTAAAGAAAATCTTTATTGAATTTGACGTAACAACAACTGATACAACAATTTATAAAGGTATTATTCAAAATATAATTTATGAGTATACTAAAGGAAATAAAAAAGAAGAAAACAAAGCAAAACATTATAGCCCAACTAGTGCTCTTGGTAAGTATATTGAATATTTAAATTCAATATATGAATTAATTTGTGAAGATGTTGTTATTGATAACACTTATAAAGTTCCGGTAAATCTTTACTTAGAATATAGAAAAGGTTATTCTTCATTTACACCACGTGATATGCATGTTGTAGGATATGTAATTAATAATAGAAGATGTACTATTATTTATTCAGATAATAAATCTAGAAGCAAAATAGTTCATAAAGAAATAAGTAAAGATGATTTTAATACGATTGCATCAGCATTTTTAAACTTTAATCATATCCTAAATAAATCAACAAAAAGCTACATTCAAGAATTTGTGTTTGGCGGTGGTGGTGGTTTTTGTTATAAGTTTAATAACAAAAGCAATTATAACTATGTTGCACGAATTTTTGAGTCAAATGATAAAGAACAAGAAGATTTTGCAAATAGAATTGTACTAGAAAAAATAAATAAAATTGTGTATAATGAATAGGTGAAATAAATGATTTTATGTAAAATAAAATTTAAAACGAAAAATGAAGAAAATAAAATAGATTATCCTTTTGTCTATTTATTTATGCAAGATTTGTATGCAAATGGTCAAATTGATAAAGAATATCATATTATAAAAGAGAATAACTACTATAAAGCGTATGTTTCGCTAACTGGAATTGATGCAATAAAAGATGAATACTTTTCATCTTGGGCATTAAAAGAAAAAGAAAAATTTGACATTTCATTTGTTATTAAAGCTTTTGAAGATGAATGTAATAAAGAATGTTGTTGTGAATCTAGAAGTGGATATTTTTTTACATTAAATGATTTATGTTTTGATGGTATAATCATATGCAAAGATTGTATGAAAAAAGTTCCTTTATATAAAATAAAGAAAGCAACAAATGAAGATTTTATATTTGAATTAGTTGAATTAAAAGAAACATATGAAGAACTAAATGGTTTAAGAATTAAAAAACTATATAGTGAGTTTGGTGAAAATGAACTTAAAAATCATTTATCTATATTTAATAAAAAAGGAATTACACTAAGCAAAATGCTTAGTAAATATTTAAAGAAGGACGTTTATTATTTAATCAATAATCCAACAGATGGTGTTGAAGAATTTGGGAAGAAAAATCAAGTATCTTGCCCAAAATGTAAGGAATTATTAGTAAATTCTAATAAAAAAGATCGCTTAGAAAACAAAATAAATATTTGTGAAAAATGCAAATTTGCTTTCATTGAATATTAAGAATATTCATTAACACAAAAAATAAAAGCCATTTTAGTTTCTTTTTTAAAAAAAGTGCTATAATAGTACTACTGCTAAAAATAGGGTATAGATAGGTGATTATATGAAATTAGATAAAAATTATAATAAACTTATTAAAAGTATCGACAATCTTGTTACTAATGAAGTTCCACTAGTATCAAATCTTGCAAATTTATCAAAAATACTTTACGATAGTTTTGAGGGAACATGTTGGTGTGGATTCTACCTTTGTGATGATGAAGAAGATGCAATGTATCTAGGACCGTTTCAAGGACCAGTCGCTTGTACAAAGATTCCATATTCTAAAGGTGTATGTGGTGCATGTGTAACCAAAAAAGAATCTATATTAGTTCCTAATGTCCATGAGTTTCCTGGTCATATTGCCTGTTACAGTTTAACAAATTCAGAAGTTGTTGTACCTGTTATTAAAGATGAAAAAGTAGTAGGTGTAATAGATTTAGATAGTACAAATTACAACAATTATACTAATAATGATGTATTAGCTCTTGAAGAGGTTGCAAATATTATTTCTAGGGTTTTCTAACTTTTAGACATATTAAAAAAAATTGATGCATATATTAAAGTGGACAGGGTCGCATTTTAGTTGATTAAGTCAAGAAAATATGATACAATTTAAGTACATTATTTAGAAAGGAAGAATCATATGAATAATAAAGTTTTATTTGGTGTTTTAACAATTTTATTTAACAGTTATGGTGTTCCTTGTTTTATGCAAGGCCAAGTTAAAACTGGTGTTTTAAGAATTGTTTTAGCTATCGTTACTTTTGGCGTTATCGGAATTATTAACCTTATTAAAGGTATCATTTTAGGTATCAAAATCTTAAAAATGAGCGATGCTGAATTTGAAGAAGCTAAAAAAGAATACATTACTGATGGTATTCCTGCATAAGATTTACAGAAAAAGATCTCTACTTTATTGTAGAGATTTTTTATTATAATATTTAAAAATGCTATATGGCTTGAAAAAATAGAGTTTATATGATATAATATGTATGCTATTAATAAAATTTTATTATTAAAAAAAGGAGAATTATTGTGATTTACAAGACAATTACAAATTACAAAGAAGCTACTAAGGACTTCTTAGAAAATGAAAAACAATTTCATTTAGGTGTTATTCCAACAGAACAATCAAATCCTGTAACAAAAAACTTAAGCGCTACAATCGCTAAAGATACAGCTAAAGGTGTTAAAACAATTTTAAATGCAGACTATAGAATCGCAGATGTTGCTCGTGGTCAATTTAAAACTCCTGAATTTGAAGCATTTGTTTCAGATATTAAAAGATGTATGGACGAAAGAAAGAAAGTTGTTTTCTCTTCAGTAGGTGCATCAGGAAGAATGGCTATCCAAATGGATGGTGCTTGGAGAACATTCTGGCAAGGTTTAGTTGATAAAATTCCTAACCATCGTTATGAATTTTTAGAAATTGCAGAAGTTGTAAGCAGTTTTACAACTGGTGGTGACCGTGCTTTAGTTCGTTCAGTAGAAAACTTTGAAGACTATATGACTTTTGGTGCAAAACAAGTTGACGAAGCTGAAATGGGCCCTGGCGACGTATTAGTTGCTTTATCTGAATGTGGTCTTTCTGCATCTATCAATGGTTCTGCAGTAAGAGGTTATGAACTTGGTTGCAACACATATTATTTATTCTGTAACCCAGAACACATTTTAAGAACTCACCTTGACCGTGCACGTGCTGTATTCGAATGTTTAGATGAATATGATGCAAATAAAGCAAAAGGTATTGACAATGGTAAATATATTGTTAAAATTCCTCTATTCGTAGGTAACATGGCTGTTTCTGGTTCAACTCGTATGCAAGTTACTACAGTTGAATTATTAGCTGCTGGTGCTGCTTTAGAAGCTGCAGCTAACAGATGGTTAAAAGAAAACTTAACTGAAGAAGAATTACAAGTAGTTGGTGGAAGCTTCTTAAGTTTAGATGAATATGCAGATGCATTTGAATCATTAAATAAACAATTATCAAGCGGTAAAGCATTAAAAGGTTTAGCTAAAGCAGTTGACTTTGAAGTAGAAACTTATACTCAAAATGGTTTAGTTACTTATATTACTCATGATTACTTATTAGATATCATGACTGATACAACTGAACGTCAACCTACATTTACTCTTCCTCCATTCAAAAAGTTCAAAGACACAACTAAAGAAGTATCTTGGGCTTATATTAAAGACCCTCTATATCCAAATGAAGTTGCATGGCAACATGTATTCCGTCGTGATATTAAAGGCTTAGAATGGACTAAAGAAGATTACATCCAAATGAATGCTAGTCAAGACATCATCAACAACCCTCCAAAAGTTAGTGGTGCAGAAGTTCTTGAATATTGCATCGGTAATGAAGATGATCCATCAAGATATGACAGACCTAACTGTAAATTAATTTTAATTGACGTTAATGGTTCTGCAACTCCTGAAATCGTTAAATGGTATAAAAATGAGCTTCCTAAATATAGTGGTGGTGCAGTAATCAGATTTGGTCAAATCCCTGCAGAAAAAATCACTAAAGATGAAATTAGAATTCCTGTTGAATTACCAAGAACATGTACAGACATTATGTATCACTTATTAGTTAAAGTTGCATTTAACGCATTAAGTACTGGTACAATGGCTAAGATGGGTAGAGTATTTGGTAACTGGATGGTTCAAGTATTACCTACTAACAAAAAATTAATTGACCGTTCAACTCGTATTATTGCAAACCTTGCAAAAGTACCTTACGAAAAAGCTTTAGAAGAATTCTTCTATTCTTACTACAACCGCAAACCTGAAGATGAATATCGTGAATCTTACGTTATTGAAACATTACGTCGTTTAGGTTTTGACCCTAAAGCTGATATTAAATAATAACAATTATACAAAGAGTGGCTAAATTAATAGCCACTCTTTTTTATCTTTATTTACAAATAATTATGTCATTTTATGATATAATATAAATAAATTAGGAGCATCTTATGTACGATATCGATAAAATAATAAATAAAATGACCTTACTTGAGAAAGCAAGAATCTTAACCGGTTTTAAAACAATGGAAACATATCCAATAGAAAGACTTAATGTTCCATCACTTGTCTTTTCTGATGGACCATCTGGTCTTAGAAAAGAAGATGAAAATGGAGACTCTTTAATCGGTATTTCTAACTCTCTTAAAACAACATCATTTCCATCAGGAAATAATTTAGCTAGTACTTGGAATAAAGAATTAATATATAATGTATCATCTTCAATCGCAAATGAGTGTAAACATTATGGAGTTGATATGTTACTTGCTCCTGCAGTAAACATAAGAAGAAACCCACTTTGTGGAAGAAATTTCGAATATTATTCTGAAGATCCTTATTTAAGCGGAATAATTGGAACATACTTTGTAAGAGGACTTGAAGAAAATAGTGTTTTGGCATGTGTTAAACACTTTGCATGTAACAATAACGAAACATATCGATTTATTGGAAATAGTGTTGTAGACGAAAGAGCACTTCATGAAATTTATTTAAAACCATTTGAAATGATTATAAAAAATGCAAGACCTAGTGCAGTAATGAGTGCATATAATAAAATAAACGGTATCCATGCATCAGAAAATAAATATTTGTTAAAAGATATTCTTGAAGAAAAATGGAACTTTCATGGTTTAAATCTAACTGACTGGGGAGGTATTGTAAATAGAAAAAAAGCACTACTTGCAGGTTGCGATTTAGAAATGCCAGGTATGAATAATCATAATATAAACGAGATTATTAATGGAGTCCAAACAGGCGAAATTAGTCAAGATGTTTTGGATAAATCTGTGAAGAAAATTCTAACTCTTTTAACAAAAAATAAAGAAAAGTATG
>CAJGCS010000059.1 GCA_904501965.1 uncultured Bacilli bacterium
GCAACTAGATTTGCAATAATACGAAGTGATTCAACTAAATTATACATTACTGTTTTTAATTCTTCAACCTTTGATTCATCTTTTGCAAGAGCCCAAGGAGCAGTTTCATCAATGTATTTATTTGCACGTCTAATTAATTTCCATGTAGACTCAATTGCATCTTGAAGGTTGAACCCTTCAAAGTTTTCAAGAGTTTCTTTAATACTTTCATTTGCAACTTTTATTAAATCTTCATCAAATAAAGTTTTTACAGATGCATTTGGAATAATACCACCAAAATATTTATCAACCATTGCAACAGTTCTACTTAAAAGGTTACCAAGATCATTTGCAAGTTCAGTATTATATCTTTCACAGAATCTTTCATATCCAAATAAGCCATCATTACCAAGTGGTAATTCTTTTGTTAAGTAATATCTAACTGAGTCAATTCCATAACGACTTACTAAATCCATTGGATAAACGCTATTTCCACGTGATTTTGACATTTTACCATCACGGTTTAAAATCCATCCATGAACATATAATTTGAAATTTAGTGGAATATCAAGAGCCATTAACATAATTGGCCAGTAGATTGCATGGAATCTTAAAATATCTTTACCAATAACTTGGTAGATTTTTTTATTTTCTTGCCAGTATTTTTGATATAAATTATCATCGCTTGTTCCATAGCCAAGAGCTGTTAAGTAGTTTGCTAGAGCATCAATCCAAACATAGATTACATGTTTTGGATTTGATTTAATTTGAATCCCCCATTTAAGTGTAGTTCTACTAACACATAAATCTTCTAAACCACTTTTAATAAAAGACACAACTTCGTTACGTCTTGTTTTTGGAACAATACAATCAGGGTTAGCTTCAATATAGTCTAATAATCTTTTTTCATATTTCTTTAAATTTAAGAAATAGCTTTCTTCAGTAACTGTAGTTGTTGGTTTACCACAATCTGGGCAAGTATCACCTTCACCAAGTTGTGTTTTAGTAAAGAAAGTTTCACAAGAAACACAATAATTACCAGAATATTCACCTAGGTAAATATCACCTTGAGCAAGAAGTCTTTCAAAAATATCTTGAACTACTTTTACATGATGATCATCAGTTGTACGAATAAAACCATCATTAGTAATTAACATATTTTTCCAAAGTTCTTTTGTTTCGTTTGCAACTTTGTCTACATAGCTTTTTGGATCAAGTCCAACTTTAGTTGCAGAATCTTCAATCTTTTGTCCATGTTCATCCATACCTGTTAAATAGTATGTATCTTGACCAATAAGACGAGAATATCTTGCTAAAGCATCACATGCTACTGTAGTATAACTATTACCAAGCATTGGAGCTCCACTTGCATAATATATTGGAGTAGTAATATAACATTTTTCTTTTTTCATAAACGTTCTCCTTTTAAAGGTATATTTTAATACATATAATCGTTAATTATTATATCACACATACTGATTTTTATCAAAAAAATGACAAGAAAAAATGATTATAAATTAATTATAATCATTTTTAAATTCTTCTATATTATCCTTATTCTTCAAAAACCGGTTCTTCTTTTTCGCAAGCACAGCCTTTACAATAACTAAAGCTATTATTCCAATCATTAGTACAGTCGTAACAACAATAACACTAGTATAGTTTGTTATATAGCAATCAATATCATTTGAGCATCCTTTAATATTATCTTCAATAATCACAAAAGATAGTTCTTTCTTTGTTTCATTGCCAGCTTTATCTTTTGCATATATTTCAACTAAATATGTACCAACTTCAGAGATTAATGTATTATCATATTCGCTACCATTTAATTTAATATATGTTTCAATTTCGCCATCAAAATTATCAGTTATATTGTATTTGATATTTTCTAATTTTAAGTATTTACCTCCTTCTTTAATATCTAATATTTCGATAAGAGGAGATATTGTGTCTTTTATAGTAATATTTTGCACTACCTCGTTACTTTTGTTCCCTGATGAATCATATGCAATTAATTTGATATAACCATTTTTTCCTTTTGTTAAAGCTTCAATAAATTCATATTCAGTTATTTCTAAGTTATCACAAAAATATTTTTTTGTTATTGTTAGATCAGTATCAAAGTTATCTTTTGCATCAATGATATTTTCTAAATCATTTAAAAAGAAAGATTCAATTTCTGTATCTAAAAGGGTTATTTCTTCTATTGTGCTTATTACTGGAGCCGTTGTATCTTTTACAATTATTTTAAAGCTCTTTTCTTCTGTTTTATTAAGAAACTCATCTATTGCATAATACTTAACTTCAACAGTCTTTCCACATTTTATATATTCACCTAAATCGGTAATTTCTTCTTTTGTCTTAAAGTCATATATTTTAAATTCAATTTTAGGATTTAAGTCATAATCATCTTTTATTTCAAACCAGTTATTTAAATCGAATGAATCAGTGAGTGTATCATCAATAATAATATCTGTATTAAATTTCTCTACTATACTAGGCGAGGTAGTATCGTTAATTTTTACTTCCAACAAGACTTCTTCAGTTTTATTTTTACTACTATCAATTCCAAAAAAGCTAATATAGCCAATTTTATTAGACTTTAAATATTTTAAGAACTCTTCATATGTGTTGATTACGTCTTTTGTTTCGTTATAATATTTAAACGTAATAGTTGCTTTAATATCATAATTATCTGAAACACTTATATATTTTTCAAGCGATAAATTATTAAGTTCTGTATCTTGTAAAATTAATAGCTCTGGGTAACTTAATGATGGCATAACGTTATCGACAATTTCTATTGTTTTGTAAAAGATTAAATAATCATAGTTAAGTTTATCAATAACCATAATGCTTATTACTTGTGTGCCTAGTACTGATGTATCTATATTTTGTTCTACAACAAGTTCATATTCGTTTTGATTTCTATTCTTAACATCAAAACTACTTATGTAATTAGGAACATCGCTATATACTTCAAGTTTCGTTAACAAAACATTCCAAGATGCATTTAGTTTTTCTGAATAGGATATTTCATAATCTACAAGTAAATTATTATTATCAAATAAATAAGCAGTTATTTTATCTTTAAATAACTCTTCGACATTTTCAATTTTTTCGGCACATGTAAATCTTATTGTCGCAAAATAGTTTTGATATGTTGATGAATCCGCTTCTTTGCAAACATGAAGCCTTAATCCATTTTCACTTGTATATGAATTAACAAGTTCTTTTGTATAAATACTATTTTTATTTAAACTAAAGAATCCATCAATCATATATTTAGGAACTAACTCATTAATACTATCTATTCCTAGTTTAATTTCATTTACATTACTATAATCACTTATATTTATATCAACTATAAGCTCTTCTTGTTTTTCTAAGCTTGTTTTATTAAATATTATATAAACTTTTGTTTTACTTAATGCACTTACTTTATTATTATATATAATAAGGAAAGAACAAAATAAGATAATACAAAAACAAAAGAATAATTTAAATATTTTATTCATATTTTCACTCCCTCTTTCATATAATTATGTTTGAGGTTATTATAACAAATGAATTTTAAGAAAAATGTCATTTCTTGTAACCATTTTTAATTCTTTTTAAATAATAAAAAAAGTGTAGAATTAGATTCTACACTTCATTTTTTATTATGATAATTTTTCAGTAAGTTCTGGGTAACCTTCAAAGATATTCTTTTTCATTTTTAAAGCTTCTTCAATTGGGAATACTTTAATTTCGTTATTGAAGATACCTACACATTTACCGCCTTCACCGTTAAGTAAGCATTCAACTGCTTTTGTTCCAAGTCTACTTGCAAGGTTTCTATCATACCATACAGGTGTTCCACCTCTTTGCATGTGACCTAAAACAGTTGCACGAGATTCATAACCTGTATGAATTTCTACTTGACGTGCTAAGTCAGATGTATCAGTAATATGTTCTGTAACAATTATTAAGATATGTCTTCTGTTTTGTTTTTGACATTTCTTAACAATTTTAATTATTTGTTCCATATTGAAACCGATATCAGCTGTGATAACATAATCAGCACCAGTTGCAAGGGCAGCAGCATATGCAATATCACCACAATATCTACCCATAACTTCTACTACTGAGCATCTTCTGTGAGAGTTTGATGTGTCACGAATTTTATCGATTGCATCAACTGCAGTGTTTACTGCAGTATGGAAACCGATACTATATTCTGTTGATGCAATATCGTTATCGATTGTTGCAGGAACACCAATACAATTAACACCTAAACGAGTAAGTTTTAATGCACCTTGATAAGTTCCATCGCCACCGATAGTTACTAATGCATCTACGCCTAGTTCTCTGAATTTTTCAACAGCTTTTTGTTGTACTTCTAAGTTTTTGAATTCTTTACAACGAGCAGAACCTAAGATTGTACCACCACGGTTAATAGTTTCACTAACTGACATGCGATCCATTAAATGAAATTTGCCTTCGATTAAGCCTTTATAACCATCATCAATCCCATATACTTCAAGTCCAGCGTCAATACCAGAACGAACGATTGCACGAATTGCTGCATTCATCCCTGGAGCGTCGCCACCTGAAGTTAAAACTGCTATTCTTTTAATACCACTTTTATTTTCCATTTCTTCCTCCAAATTAGTCATTGACTTTAATCTTCTTTAAGTTCCATATATTTTTTGCATAGTTTTCAATACTATTGTCTGATGCAAAACGACCTGCTTCACTAATATTAACAAGTGACATTCTTGCCCATTCTAATTGATCACGATAAGTTTTATCCATTCTTTCATGAGCTTCCATATAACTTTCAAAGTCAGCTAAACACATATATTGGTCAGCTACACCACTACTTGTTAATAAATAGTTTGCAATATTTTCAAAACTCTTACCTGCAAATCCACGTTTAAGTGTTGCGATAATTTCTCTAATAACCAAGTTATTATTATAATAATATGTTGAGTTATATCCTTTTTCCCATTCAACATCTACTTCACGAGCACTCATACCAAAGATAAAGATATTATCTACACCAACAGAATCACAGATTTCTACGTTTGCACCATCCATTGTACCAAGAGTAACAGCACCATTAATCATAAACTTCATGTTACCAGTACCACTTGCTTCTTTACCAGCTAAAGAAATTTGTTCACTAATTTCTGATGCAGGCATTAATTTTTCAGCAAGTGTTACACAGTAGTCTTCAATAAAGACAACATTAAGTTTTGCTTTAATTTCTGGATGCATGTCAATATCTTTAGAAATATAATTGATTAATTCAATAATTTCTTTTGCACGGTAATATCCAGGTGCTGCTTTAGCTCCAAAAATAAATGTTTGTGGAGTAACATCAGCATTCGGATTATTTTTAAGTTTATTATAAATTGCGATAATCTTTAAAACATTAAGAAGTTGACGTTTGTATTCATGAAGACGTTTAACTTGTACGTCAAATCTTGTTGAAGGATCAATAACGATACCTTGTTTTTTATATAATGCTTTTGCAAAATCGCATTTATTTAAATACTTGATTTTATTTAATTCTTCAAGTACTTTTTCATCATTTTCAAATGCTCTAAATTTCTTTAGATTATTTGCATCATAATACCAATCATGTCCAATTGTCTTATCAAGTAGTTTTGCAAGACGTGGATTTGACTGATGTAACCAACGTCTATGTGCGATACCATTAGTAACATTTGTAAACTTATTAGGATATAAATCGTAATAATCTTTAAAGATACTACGTTTAATAATGTCACTATGAAGTGCAGATACACCATTAATATGATGTGATGCAACAACACATAGTTTTGCCATATGAACATGGTTATCAGACATTAATGACATACGATATGTTTTATCATTATCATATGGATATAATCCAAAGATTTGTTCATTGAAACGACGATTGATTTCATATAAGATTTGAGCTATTCTTGGCATATGACGATTAATTAAGTCCATTGACCAAGATTCAAGAGCTTCTGCCATAACTGTGTGATTTGTATATGCAACACATCTTGTAACAATGTCCCAAGCTTCATCCCATCCAAATTCATAATCATCCATTAAGATTCTCATCATTTCTGGAATACAAAGTGTTGGGTGAGTATCATTAATATGAATTGATGCTTTATCAGGAAGTGTATGCATATCACCAAAACGTTTTCTATGATCATTGAAAATGTTTTGAATTGAAGCACTTACTAAGAAATATTGTTGTTTTAAACGAAGTGTTTTACCTTCTGAATTATCATCAGATGGATATAGAACTTTTGAAATAAGTTCTGCTTCGCTATTTTCTTGCATAGCTCTAAAATATTGTCCTTGTGAGAATAGTTTCATATCAAATTTAGAAACGTTTCTAGCACGCCATAAGCGAAGTGTTGAAATAGCATCACTAGCGCCGCCTGAAATTAATAAATCATAAGGCATTGCTTCTACATCTTTTGTATCATGATATGCAACTTTCATTTTCCCGTTTTCTTGATATTGTTCAACCCATCCACCAAAGCGAACCTTTAAGGCTCTATCGCTTCTTGGAACTAGCCAAACTTCACCACCAGGAAGCCATACATCTGGCATTTCAGTTTGCCAACCATTGATGATTTTTTGTTTAAA
>CAJGCS010000060.1 GCA_904501965.1 uncultured Bacilli bacterium
ATAAGTATTGTAGATGTATCAAAGATTACTTGTGTTGTAGGATGTAGTATTTTAAGGGTATTAAAAGAATATATTAGTGAACCTATATATTTAAAATGGGTAAATGATTTATATTTACATGATAAAAAAATATGTGGTATTTTAACAGAATCAAAAATAAATAATGGTTCTTTAGAATATGTTGTTATTGGAATAGGATTAAACCTATATAAACAAGTATTTCCAATTGATGTTAATGCAAGTTCTATTGAAGATGAAACTTGTATTGTAATTGATAAATGGGAACTAATTGGCAAGATTATTGATAGAGTATTAATTGATATAAAAAATATTAACGATATAGAACATGTTAATTACTTTATGAATAATATGTATTTAAAAAATAAAGAAGTAGTGCTTAAAACTGTTCAAGAGGAACAAATTGTAACAATTGTAGGTATAAACGAATTATTTGAGCTTGTCGCAAAATCTTCTTTAAAAACTATTAATATATCAAGCGGAGAAATTTTAAGGATTATTAGACATTAGGAGGAATATATGAAAATAATTACTATTAGTCGTGAATTTGGTAGTGGTGGAAGAGAACTTGGAAAAAGACTTGCGGACGAACTTGGTTTTGCATATTACGATAAAGAAATAACATCGCAAATTGCAAAAGAAGTAGAAATGGATGAAGAATATGTAGAGCATATGTTATCAAAAGGTATTCCACATCGTTTCGGTATTACTTATGCAAGTAGTTTTGGTTATCCTACTTACACTCAATTTGATACAACAAAATTACTTGTTGCTCAACAAAAAATATTAAAACAAGTTGCAAGAGATGGAAACTGTGTTATTGTAGGTCAATGTGCAAGTGTTTTACTTAAAGATTTAAATCCACTTAATATATTTGTTTATGCATCAATGGAATCAAAGATAAAAAGATGTATAATGCGTGCAAATAACAAAGATGAACTCGATGAAAAAACTGTAAAGAAAATGATTAAAGATATTGATAAATCACGTGTAAAACAACATGATCTTCATTCAGATACTAAATGGGGAGATAAAACTGGATACCATTTATGTATTAACACAACAGATGTTGAAATAAAGAATATTGTTCCAAGTGTTGCACAATATGCAAAAGAATGGTTTAATAAATAACACAGGTATTCCTGTGTTATTTTTTCTTGAAGAATATCGTAATATTTGATATAATAATATAGGTGAATAATATGAATGAATATTTAGAGTTTAAAAAAGAACTAGAATCATTAAAAACTAACGATAAAAAACCTACTCTATTGTTACATAGTTGTTGTGGACCATGTAGTAGTTATACGCTCATGTTTTTAAAAGAGTATTTTGATATTACAATTTATTACTATAATCCTAATATTTATCCAAGTAGTGAATTTGATAAAAGATTAGAAGAACAAAAGAAAGTAATTGATATTGTAGATAAAAATATTAAGTTAATTTTTAGGAAAGAAGATTATACTATATACGAAGATGCAGTAAAAGGTTTAGAGCATCTTGGTGAACTAAGTAAAAGATGTTATAATTGTTACTTATTTAGACTTGAAGAATTATGTAAAGTTGCAAATGACCTTGGATTTGATTACTTTACAACAACGCTATCAATAAGTCCTTATAAAAGTAGTAAATGGATAAATGAGATAGGAAATAACTTAAATAGTAAAACAAGTAAATATTTATATTCAGATTTTAAAAAAGATAGCGGGTATCAAAAGTCTATTGCCTTTTGTAAAGAGTATGACATATATCGACAAGATTATTGTGGATGTAAGTCATCAATAAAAGAACATATGGAGCGTTTAGAAAAAAAAGCACAGATTAGTTAAAACCTGTCGCAAATTGTAAATAGATTCATAGAATAATACTAATAAGGTATCTTGATTAGAATTATTTACTTGAAAAAAAGCTCATATAGTGATATAATAATTATTAATGAAAGAGGTGCCTTATGTTAAGAAAATTATTCGATCCTACATATAAAGAATTTAAAAAATGTGAGAAATTAGCCGATAAGGTTTTATTACTTGAGGAAGAATACAAGGCTTTATCAAATGAAGAATTACAAGCAAAAACTAAAGAATTTAGAACACGTCTTGAAAACGGCGAAACTTTAGATGATATTTTAGTTGAAGCTTTTGCAACTGCTAGAGAAGCAGCTGATCGTATATTAGGGCTTCGTGCTTTTAAAGTACAAGTTATTGGGGCTGCAGCTATGCACTTTGGTAATATTGCAGAAATGAAAACAGGTGAAGGTAAAACATTAACATCTGTACTTGTTGCATACCTTAATGCATTATCTGGTGAAGGTGTTCATATTGTTACAGTCAATGAATATCTTGCAAGCCGTGACGCAGAAGAAATGGGTGCAGTTCATAAATTTTTAGGTTTAACTGTTGGTCTAAACTTAAGAGAAATGACTTCAGAAGAAAAACGTGAACAATATTATTGTGATATTACATATTCAACAAACAATGAACTTGGTTTCGACTACTTACGTGACCATATGGTTATTTATAAAGAAAAAATGGTTCAACGTCCTGTTCACAACTTTGCAATCGTCGATGAAGTTGACTCAATTTTAGTCGATGAAGCTAGAACACCTTTGATCATTTCAGGTGGTGCTAAAACTGGTCCTAATCTTTATGTTCAAGCAGATGCATTTGTTAGAACTTTAAAAGAAGAAGATTATGAAATTGATATTAAATCAAAACATATTACATTAAATGAATCTGGTATTGATAAAGCGGAAAAATATTTCGGAATTACAAACCTTTATGATTTGAAATATGTTAATTTAACTCACCTTATTAATAATGCTTTAAGAGCTAACTATATCATGGCAAAAGATATTGACTATGTTGTTCAAGATAATAAAGTTATTATCGTTGACCCATTTACTGGTCGTTTAATGCATGGTAGACAATATAGTGAAGGTTTACACCAAGCTTTAGAAGCAAAAGAACGAGTTGAAATCAAGAAGGAAACTAGAACACTTGCAACTATTACATTCCAAAATTACTTTAGAATGTATAAAAAACTTGCAGGTATGACAGGTACTGCTAAAACTGAAGAAGAAGAATTCAGAAATATCTATAATATGTTTGTTGTTGAAATTCCAACAAATAAACCAGTTATTAGAAATGATGAACCAGATTTAATCTTTATTACACAAGAAGCTAAGTTTAAAGCAATTGCTGAAGATATTCGTGAACGTCACTTAAAAGGTCAACCTGTCCTAGTTGGTACAATTGCCATTGAAACAAGTGAATATTTATCAGCATTACTAAAAAGAATGGGTGTTCCACACAACGTCTTAAATGCTAAACAACATGAAAAAGAAGCAGAAATCGTTGCAAAAGCAGGCCAAAAAGGTGCTGTTACAATTGCAACTAACATGGCTGGTCGTGGTACTGACATTAAGCTTGGTGAAGGTGTTGTTGAACTTGGTGGTTTAGCTGTTATTGGTAGTGAACGTCATGAATCAAGACGTATTGACAACCAATTAAGAGGTCGTTCTGGACGTCAAGGTGACCCAGGTTATAGTAGATTCTATTTATCAACTAAAGATGATCTTATGAAACGATTCGGTGGAGAAAGATTTGACCGTGCCTTAAAAATGCTTTCTGGTAAAGGTAATGAAGAAGTTCCACTTGAATCTAAAATGTTTAGCCGTTTTGTTGAAAGTGCTCAAAAGAAAGTAGAAGGATATAACTTTGACCGTCGTAAGAGTGTTGTTGAATATGACGAAGTTTTACGTAAACAAAGAGAAGTTATCTACGGACAAAGAAAAGATATTTTATTCTTAGAAAATATTGAACCACAAATTGAAAGAATGATGGATTCTGTAATTGAAAGATATGTAAGTCGTTATGAAATTACAGAAAAACGTCAATCAAGAATTGATGTAGAACCATTCATGAATGAATTTGTTAATAAGTTCTTTAACATTAATGCATTTGAAGAATCAGATTTTGAAGATGAAACTGCAGATGATGTTAAGAAAATGATTAAAGATAAATTCATGGAAAACTTACAAGAAAAGAAAGACATTGTTCCAATTGAAATTTTCCAAGAATTCTTAAAAGTTATTCTTTTAAGAAGTGTAGATAAATATTGGATGGATCATATTGATCAAATGAGTAGTTTACGTCAAAGTATTGGTTTACAATCTTATGCTCAAATTAACCCTTTACGTGAATACCAAAACTTAGGTTTTGAAATGTTCGAAACAATGGTTGCAAATATCGAAGATGAATCTGTAATCTTTGTTAACCGCGCTGAATTACGTAATAATTTACAAAGAGAAGAAGTTGCAAAACCAACAGGAACTAGTGGTGGTAGTGAGGAAACTTCTAAACGTAAGCCGGTTGTTAAGAAACAAGAAAAAGTCGGACGTAATGATCCATGCCCATGTGGAAGTGGTAAAAAATATAAACATTGTTGTGGGATGAATAGTTAATAGGAGTTGAAAAATTGATATATAAAAATATTCTTGATTTGATTGGAAATACTCCAATTATTAGCTTTGAGGATATCTTTATAAAACTAGAACAGTTTAATCCTGCAGGATCTATAAAAGATAGAGTTGCTTTAAAAATGATTGAAGAACTCGAAAAAACAAACAAACTAAACAAAAATAGCACAGTCATTGAAGTAACTAGCGGTAATACAGGAATAGCTATTGCAATGGTCTGTGCTATTAAACGTTATAAATGCATAATAATATTACTTGATAATACTGAGAAAGAAAAACTTGATATTCTAAAGGCTTATGGTGCAAAAGTACTTTTGATAAAGAAGGACAAAGGTTTAAAAGCGTGTATAAAAAAAGCTCGTGCTCTTGAAAAAAAGAAGGGATTTGTATTTTTAAATCAATTTGAAAATGAAAATAATCCTAAAGCCCATCTTACTACATCAACTGAAATAATTAATGAATTTGATAAACTTGATTACTTAGTATGTGGAGTTGGCTCGGGTGGAACTATTTCAACCCTTTCAAAAAAATTAAAAGAACACTTTCCTACTTTAAAAGTAATCGGAATATTACCAAAAGAAAGTAATCATTTTATACCAGGTATTGGTGCTGGATTTACTCCAAAAACGTTAGATACTAAGTATATTGATAAATTTGAATATATTGAAACAAAAGAGGTTTTAAAAACATTTTTAGAAGTATCAAAAAAAGGACTACTTTTAGGACCTTCTAGTATTGCATCTTTAATTGTTGGAAGAAAGATTAAGAAAATAAATAAAAATGCTAATGTTTTAGTTATCTCAGCGGATAATGGAACAAAATACATAAACAATATAGTTAGTATGAGTGATAACATTGTTTAGATACTTAAGATACATAAAATCTAAAGACCCATCAATGAAAACATATCTAGATATATTATTCTTTTGCCCATCTATTTGGATAATGCTTTCCTACCGAGTTGCAAGAATATTTAGATTTTTAAGGCTATCATTTATTGCTTTATTAATAATGCATATTGTAAAAATATTTACAGGCGTTGAAATACATCCAAATGCAAGAATTGGTAAAAACTTGTTTATTGATCATGGCGTTGGTACTGTTATTGGGGAAACAGCTGTTATTGGTGATAACTGCATAATCTATCATAATGTTACACTTGGAGCTGTGAGTTTTAAAACCACTAAAAGACATCCAACTATTGGTAATAATGTTATGATCGGAACAGGTGCTATTATTCTTGGAGATATTGTTATTGGTGATTATACTAAAATAGGTGCGGGTGCAATTATTTTAAAGAGTGTTGAAAGTAATAAAACTATTGTAGGAATATACAAATAAATTAAAAAAGGAGGTTATTTTATGGAAAAGTTCGAAATTTTGAAACATTACGAAAACTTTAAAACAAGAGTTAATGATTTAATAAGAGTTATTAATGTTGAAGATAAAAAACATGAGATAGCCTTACTTGATAAAAAAATGTTAGAAGATGATTTTTGGTTAGATACAAAAAATGCATCAAATATTATTAAAAGTGCAAACAAGTTAAAAGATGAACTAAATGATTTGAATAACCTAAAAGAACTTTTAGATGAACTTGAACTTACAATTGAACTTGAAGATTATTCAACAATTGAAGAATTAATTAAGAAGTTAACTGAAGAAATTGAAAAATTTGAAATCAGCCAACTATTAAGTGGCGAATATGATGATTCTAATGCAATTATGGAACTTCATCCTGGAGCTGGCGGAACTGAGTCACAAGACTGGGCTCTTATGTTATATCGAATGTATAAAAGATTTTCAGAACGTGCAGGGTTCGATTTTGAACTAATCGATTATCAAGAAGCAAGTGATGCTGGACTTAAAAGTGTAACTTTTATGTTAAAAGGTAAAAATGCTTATGGATATTTATCTTCTGAAAAAGGAGTACATCGTTTAGTTAGAATATCACCATTTGATTCAAATTCCAGAAGACATACAAGTTTTGTTGCATGCAACGTAACACCAGAAATAAATAATACAATAGAAATAGAAGTATTAGATGAAGATATAAGAGTAGATACATATCGCTCAAGTGGTGCCGGTGGACAA
>CAJGCS010000061.1 GCA_904501965.1 uncultured Bacilli bacterium
AAATTTGGATTCTTTCGCGTTCGCCTTCTTTAATACGAACATGAACTTTTACTGTATCACCAGGTCTAAATTCTGGAACATCATTTTTCATGTATGATGCTGTAACAGCTTTGATTAATTGTTGACTCATAATAACACTCCTTTTCTACCAACATTCATAAATACACCATATTGTGTATCAGCGGAATATCGTGCTTTGGTCTTTACGACCTTAAATATTATACCACAAAACAAACAATATTGCAAACATTTTGTTCATTTGTTATATATATCAAATTGTAATTTATTTTGTTTTTTTTACAGTTCATGGTATAATATAAAATAATGAAAGGTGGTGTAAAAATGAATAGCGAAAAGCAATTAGAAATTGGTAAGGTATCACAGTTTATAGTAAAAAGAGAAACTGATATTAGTTATACTTTAAGCCCTCTTGATCCAGACTTAACAAATTATGTTTTTCTTCACTTTAATCAAGCAACTAGACGATTAAACCCTGGTGAGTTAATTAATGCATTTTTATATTATGATCAAAAGAAACGTCTATGTGCAACAATGGAAAAACCACTTATTACAACAGAAACATTTGATTTCGTAAAAATTGTAGATATTAACCCTGCTGGTGTTTTCGTTAATATTGGTATTAGCAAAGATATTCTTCTTTCTAGTGACTTTTTACCAAAGCAAAAGAAACTTTGGCCTTTAGTTGGTGAAAGCATACCTTGTACACTTCGTGTTAAAAATACATCACTTGTCGCAAAACCTATTATTAAAAACCAACATAAAACAAAGAAACTTTCAATTGATGAAACATACAGTGCAACAGTAATAAATATCTCTGATGATGGGATAGTTGTTTGTACTAAATCATTTAATACAATTTTTATTCATAAAAGTTTAATTAGAAAAACATTTAGAGTTGGTGAAGTAATTAGTGTAAAAGTTATTAACATTAATAAAAAAGGTGAATATAACGGAACTACAATTGAAAGAAAAGAGACATCAAGATTAAGTGATAGTGAAATTATCCTTAATTACTTGAAGACTATGGGAGGTTCAATTCCACTTGGCAATGCATCTACTCCAGAAGAAATTTCAAAGATTTTTAAAATGAGTAAAAGTGCTTTTAAAAGAGCAGTAGGTGCCCTATATAAAAATAGACTTATTAAAATAGAAGACAATTTAATAACACTAATATAAAAAGAGCAAACATATGTTTGCTCTTTTTTTAACATCCACAGTCATCAATACCTTCGACAATTGGAATATAATCACTTGCGTATTCACAAATTGAATCAAATCCATCTTTATAAATGACTATATGTTTATACCCTTCATCTTTTAATACGTTTGATGCAAGATTTACATACTCGCCAGTTTTATCAATTAAAAAGATATATGTATCTTTATTATATACGCTTGTCACAAATATAATAAATTCTTCTTTATTGCCATTTTCAAAGTTATAATTTATGTATCCTTTTAAATGACCATTACCATATTCTTCAAGTGTTCTTAAATCAATACCCACGGCTTCTTCCTCACCTAATGTGTGGTAACAATAAAATGAGTTAATATACTCTTCTTTATTTAATTCTTCGATTCTATTACAAGATGAAAGTATCAATAAACTTAACAGACTAATAAAAAGAATACTAATTCTTTTCATTTTTAATTTCCTCTAACATTTTTAAGTCCTCACTTGATAGATTTGCTTTCGCAAGTAAATCAGGTCTAACTAAGTATGTCTTTTTTAACGCTTCATAGCGTTGATATTTTTTTATATTGGCATGGTGTCCTGAATATAAAACTTCTGGTACTTTTTCACCATCATATTCAAGTGGTCTAGTATATTGAGGATATTCTAATAAATTATCTTGATGAGATTCGTTAACTGTAGAATCCTCACTAATAACCCCTTTAACAAGTCTTGAGATAGAGTCAATTAATACGGTTGCGGCTATCTCACCACCAGTTAAAACATAGTCACCAATTGATATTTCTTCATCAACATATTTTAGTATTCTATTATCAATTCCTTCGTAATGACCACAAATTATTACAATGTGATTTTCTTTAGAATAATCATATGCTTTAGCTTGTGTCCAAACATTCCCGCTAGGTGTTGTAAGTAAAACTTTTGATTTATCTAATCCATCAATTGTTAACATTGCTTTATGAATTGGTTCAACACTTATTAGCATACCTGCACCACCACCATATGCATAATCATCTACAGTATGATGTTTATTAGTCGAAAAGTCTCTAAAGTTAATAATATTGACTTCAATTAATCCTTTTTCAATTGCACGTTTTAAGATTGAATCTTTAATCATTCCTTCAATCATTTCCGGAAATAATGTTAATATATCAAATCTCATTATCTTAAACCTTCAATTTCTTCAATGATAATCTTCGTATCAGTAATATCCTTAACAAAAGCTTCAACAAAAGGAATTAATACTTTTTTATCATTTCCTCTTACTTCTAATAAATAACTATTTGGCATCTCAAGTACATCTGTAACTATTCCAATATAATCGCCAAATGTATTATATACTTCTAAATCAATAAGATCATCAATATAATAATCATTTTCGTCTAAGTCAAGTTCATCTTGGCTACTAGCATATATTTCACAACCAACATATTTCTCGATTTGATTAATATCAAATAAATCATCAATTGTCAAAAGTACATTTTTCTTGTGAACTCTATGAGTGCTTACTGTGTGCTCTTCATAATTTTTACCAATTTTGAAATAGACTTTTCTTCCTTTTTTAAAACGTTCTTCAATAAAGTCGCTTTCAGTAAATACTTTTAATTCACCTTTAATGCCAAATGTATTAACAATTTCACCTAAATAAATATACTCATTATTCTTCTTCATTTTGTTCACTCTTCTTAGCTTCTTTATAAGCTTCTTTTTTAAAACGTCTTAAAGCTAACATTGAGTTAGCAATAGCTATTAATGAAATACCAACATCACCAAATATTGCAAGCCATACAGGAACGCCAAATGAAGTAAAGTTAAGAATCATAATTACTAACTTAACTACTAAACAAAATACAATATTTTGAGTGACTCTTTGTTTTGTTTTTCTTGCAATATAGATAAGTTCATCTACTTTTGCAAGGTTCTCATTCATTATAACAACATCTGATATTGAAATTGTTGCATCACTTGCGCCAGCGCCCATCGCAATACCTATATCTGCAGAAGCAATAACTGGAGCATCATTTAACCCGTCGCCAACGAAAGCAATACTTTCTTTCGTTTTAGATTGTTCTTTAATTTCTTGAAGTTTTTCAACTTTATTGTTTGGTAAAAGATCAGTATATGTTGTATCTGCACCAACAACAACTCCAACATATTCGCCAATATGTTTGCTATCGCCTGTGAAGATTGAGATATCATCAACACCTTGTTTGCGAAGTGACTTAACAACATCAGATGCATTACTCTTAATTTTATCACCAACTACTAAATATCCTAAATATTCATTGCCTTTTGCAACGTGAATAACAACACCATTTGCGACAACTTTTTCAGCAATGATATCATTTTCTTCCATTAATAAATGACTACCAACTAAATATCTTTGACCATTAATAAGTGCACTACATCCTCTACTTTGAATATCTTTAAATTCACTGATTATTTCAGTAAAGACATTTTGACGTCCATATAAATCAACTAAAGCAATTGCAGCTGGGTGTTGTGCATAATATTCTGTATATGCAACATACTTAAGTAAATCTTTTTCTGATAGTCCTTCCTTTTTAGGAACAACTTCTGTTACCGCAAATTCACCTGTTGTAATTGTACCTGTTTTGTCAAAGACAATTTTCTTAGTTTTGCTTAATGCTTCTAAATAGTTACTTCCCTTTACTAAAATACCGCGAGCCGATGCAGTTCCAAGCCCTTTAAAATAACAAAGAGGAATAGATATAACAAGGGCACATGGACAACTTATTACAAGGAATATTGATCCACGATAAATCCATTCAAGTGCTTCTTGCATATTTTTTTCAATATTAAAAGCTTCAATACCAATAGCATTAACTAAAAACCCAACAAGAGCAACAACTACTGCAACTCCAACTACAATTGGAGTATATATTTTTGAAAATTTAGTAATAAACTTTTCTGATTTAGCTTTAATAGATGTTGCATTTTGTACTGTATCTAAAATCTTTGTAATCATTGAGTCATTATAAACTTTAGTAGCCTTAACCTCAATTGTGTCACTCATGTTAATACTACCTGCATATAAAAACTCTTTAGCTTTAACAATACGTTGTAGTGATTCACCTGTAATATTTTTTGTATCTAGAGCAGCTCTATCGCTTACTAATTCTCCATCTAAAGGAATCATTTCTCCTTTTTTAACTACAACAATATCACCAGGTAAAATTGTTTCTACATCTACTTCAATAAGTTCACTATTAACTTTAATTTTTGCTTTCTTAACATCTAGTTGTAGAAGATTAGAAATAGATTTTCTTGAGTTATTAACAACCTTTTCTTGAATCATTTCACCAACTTGGAATAAGACCATGATCATTGTTGCCTCAGTATAATAAGCATTAATAATCGCTCCGATACTTGCAACAGTCATTAAAAAGTTTTCATCAAGTAAATGGCCTTTAATTAGATTCTTTAAAAATTGCCATAATACTTTATAACTTAATAATAAGAATGCAAGACTAAATAAAATTGTTCCTGGAATAGAATATACTTCATAAAAGAAATGTCCACCGTCATGAGCATGTCCAGAAAGGAAATGAGCAAATACAACATTTCTTTCAATAATAATACCTGCAATAAAAAGCATTAATCCAATTGCAGTTAAAACAATAAATGGAATATCCATTTTTTTCTTTTCTTCTTCATGATATATTTTCTTTGCAACATTTGCATCTTGAACAATAATTCTTGGATCTACTCTATGTGCTACATTTGTAACTTCAGCAACAATATCATTTGCAAGTTCTTCGTCAGTAGTTTCTATAATGAATCTTGTAGTTGCAAAGTCAACAATAATTTGATTATGTTTAAATTGTTTTTTCGCAATACTTTCAATTCTCGCACCACAATGAGCACAGTCTAATCCTTTTAAATATACAACTCTTCTATATACTTCTTCATTTACTTCAAGCTCAAATTCAGCTTTCTTCTCATATTTTTGAATTATAGATAAAAGAACTTTAGAATATTTTTTAAACTTATTTTCAAATGATGCTTCATTTTCGAAAGCAAAGTTGACTTTTAAAATCCAGTTTTTATCTGTTTTTTCAAATAAGCAATTCTCAACATATTCTAACTGTTCCATTTCTGGTATAATTTTTTTAATTTTTTTACCAGTAAACTTCTTTAAATTATATGTTTCTATTCTAGTTAGCATGATGAGTACCATGTGCAATATGTATTAAGCCAAGCTCTACTATTTGCTTAATGTGTTCATCGTTAATAGAATAAAATACACATTGTCCTTTCTTTGTACTTTTTAATATTCTTAAATCTCTTAATAATCTTAAGTGATGAGATACAAGTGGTTGACTTAATTCAGTTTGTTTAGCTATATCTGATACTTTAGCTTCTTTATCTAGAAGATATATTACAATACCAAGTCTAGATGAATCGCCAAGTGCAGAATAAATATCAGCTAAATTACTTGTATTTATACTTATACTCATATATTACCCTCCTATAAATGTATAAATATATGTTTATATATTTATTATACTCTTATATTAGTATATATGCAAATAATATGATAATATTCTACAAAAAAGCACTCTTTTCCAGAGTGCCTTTTTTTATCTTAATTCTTTTAATTGTTTAATAATAACTTCTGCCATCTTTTTATGACCTGAATAATTTGGATGAACTGAATCAATTAAATCAGATTTAACAATTTCAACATCTTTTAGATCTATAACATTAATATTATTATCAGCCGCAACTTTTTTAATAACCTCATTATAATTATCTTTTGTTACAGAGTCATAAAAGTTAGTAACAGAAAAGTCCATTAAAGTACATACTATAATTTCTGTATCAGGAGCAATTTTTTGAATATTTGAAATCATCTTTCTATAAGATGCTTCAAATGTCGCATTTGTATACTTTGCACGAGCATCATTTGTTCCCATAAAGATTAAAACAATATCAGGTGCAATTCCTTGATGAAGTAATGTATTAAGTCTAACAAGAGATTCAGTTGCACTATCGCCTCCAACAACAGTAGTACCACCCCAGGCATTGTCAACAAACACACTTGTTCCTATTGCATTACTTACTTGTTTCCACCAAGTATGGTTAACATCACGAATATTACCAGCAGGATAAGGATAGAAATGCGCATAACCTTTTGGCATATAATTTAAATATGTACTAATACTATCGCCTAAAATGGCCATAGTCTTTCCTTCAAAGCGGTTTGTTCCTAAAACATAGTTTGCCTTAATTACTGTATCTGTAGTAATGTT
>CAJGCS010000062.1 GCA_904501965.1 uncultured Bacilli bacterium
GTAATCAGTGCATTTTTTGTATCAACTATATTGTATTTGGTGATGCTATGAAAAAAATAGGAAAACAAAGTTATGAGTTTAATTCAGTTTATATAAAAGAATCTGCAACTTCTGCATCAAGACTAGAACAAAATGGACCAATTGGTTCATATATTGATAGATGTTATAAAGATAATTACTGTGATGAAGCAAGTTGGGAAAAAGCAGAAATGGCTCTTTTAAAAAGTGCTATAAACACACTTTTAAAAAAAGTAGATCTAAAAGAAGAAGATATAGAACTTTTTGTTGGAGGAGACTTAAATAATCAAATTGTTATAAATAACTATTGTTTGAAAAGTTATCCTTTTCCTTTGCTTGGAATATATTCAGCTTGTTCAACTTTTACAGAAGGATTAATTATTGGAAGCAGCTTTGTCGATAATTCAAAAACAGATAATGTAATTGTTGCAACATCAAGTCATAACTCAACAAGTGAACGACAATTTAGAAATCCGACTGAATATGGAGGACAAAAAAATGTTACTACAACCTTTACCGCAACAGGTGCTGGATGTTGTTTACTTACAAATAATAAAACAAAAATAAAAGTAACAAAAGCAACAATAGGAAGAATTACTGACTCGAGCATGCTTGATTCCACAGATATGGGGCGTGTAATGGCACCAGCAGCTACCCATACATTAATGATGCATTTAAGTGATTTTAACTTAAAAGTAGACGATTATGATTTAATTGTTACAGGAGATTTATCAAAGTATGGAAAGATGATGTTTTTAGAAATATTAAAATCATATAATATAAACATGCAAAACTACGAAGATAGTGGACTTATGTTATATGATATTAAAACTCAACCTGTATTTAGTGGGGGAAGTGGCCCAGCTTGTATTGCTTTAGTAAGTATGGGGTATTTATATAAAGAAATGTTAAAAGGAAAGTATAAGAAAATTTTATTAATTGCAACTGGGGCATTATTAAATCCTATAATGACATTTCAAAAAGAAACAATTCCATCTATTGCACATGCGGTAGCGCTTGAAAGGGTTGATTAGATATGAATATACTTGATTTTATTTTTGCCTTTTTAGTAGGTGGAGCAATATGCATGGTTGCTGAGCTTATTATGGATAAATTTAAACTTATGCCAATACATATGACTGTAATTTTTGTAGTACTTGGCGCATGCCTAGAAGCATTTAATTTATACGATATATTAGTTGATTTTGCTGGTGCAGGTGCAATGCTACCAATCTCATCTTTCGGACATTCTTTAACAGATGCTGCCCTTAAAAGAGCAACAGAAGTAGGTTATATTGGTATATTTGAAGGAATGTTTTCTTCAACATCTGTTGGAATAGTTGTTGCAATTTTGAGTGCTTTTTTAATGTCATTAATATTTAAACCTAGAGGATAAAGCCATCAATATGATGGCTTTTTAATATATAACTTGAAAAAAACTTGTATTTTTGGTAAAATACTTATGGAGGCGTATTTTTATGGCAAATATCAAAATAATGGCTTTGGGTGGCTTAGGCGAACAAGGCAAAAATATGTACGTAGTAGAAATAAATGATAATATCTTTGTGCTTGATGCAGGAATTAAATATCCAGAAATTGATATGTTTGGAGTAGATGCTGTTGTACCTGATATTTCATATTTAATTGAAAATAAAAAAAGAATTCAAGGTGTGTTTTTATCTCATGGACATGAAGATAATATAGGCGCAATCCCATATTTACTTGAACGTATTCCTGTACGAGTATATGGAACACATTATACTTTAAGTTTAGTTGAAGATAGCTTAAAGATGAATAAAATGGATATAAAGAAATATAAACTTTATAGAATCAATGATAAAAAAGTATTAACTTTTGATGATGTAACAGTCTCTTTCTTTAATACAACCCATAGTGTACCTGAATCTGTGGGTATCGCATTACAAACAGATGATGGAACTATTGTTTATGCGACTGACTTTAACTTTAACCCAGAAACTGAAAGTTACTATAAAGTTTCTTATGAAAAAATCACTGATATTGGAAAAGAAAAAGTACTAGCTGTACTTTCTGAAAGTGTTGGAACATCTTCACTAGGTAGACCAAGTGACTTTTCAAACTTTGAATATAAACTAAATAATATTTTAAACAGTACAGAAAAGCGTGTTATTATTGCTGCTTATTCTGAAGATTTGCTAAGAGTTCAAAAAGCAATCAATATTGCTCTTCAAAAAGAAAAAAAGATTGCATTTATCGGCAAAGGTTCTGAAAGACTTGTAAACTTTGCAAGAAATACAAACTACATTAACATTGATGAAGAATCTCTTGTAAATTTAAAATATATTGATGAACACAATACAAATAATATAAAAGACTTAGTTGTATTTGTTACTGGTGTTCGAAATGAACCATATGCTGCATTAAATCGTATGGTAAAACATGAAGACCGTCTAATTCACATTGAAAAAGGTGATTCAATTGTAATTGTTTGTCCACCAAAATCAGGTAGTGAATTATATGTTACAAACGTTATTAATGAACTATATCGAAGCGATGCAAGTATTACTATATTTGATAAAAACGATATCTTCGGAACTCATGCAACTAATGCGGATTTAAAAACACTTTACTCAATGTTAAAACCAAAATTTGCAATGCCTATTAAAGGCGAATATCGTCATATGTATGATCACTCTCAAGTACTTCTTAAAATGGGTTATAATAAAGAAAATATCCTTACTCTTGAAAATGGTGAAATGATTGAGATTGTTAATGGTGAAATAGTAAATATTGAGAAGAAATCTTTATCAGATATTTTTGTAAATGGTTCTTTAGTTGGTGGTGTTAATGAAAAAGTAATAAAAGACAGAGAAACTTTATCTGAACAAGGTATTGTAATTGTTAATGTTGCATATGATGTTCGCACTAGAAAGCTAATAAATGATCCTTCAATTATCACAAAAGGTTTTACTTACAAATTAAGCGATGAACAACTTGATGAAATTGTTTCTAATATTACAGTAAAAATTGTAAATAACACTTTACTCAAGAAAAGTTTTCATGTAGAACAATTAAAAGAAGTTTTACAAACTGAAATCAGTAATCAACTATTTAGATATACAAAACATAGACCAATTATCATGATTTCAATAACTGAGGTAAATAAACCTAAAACAAAGGAATAATTATGAAGAAAGTATCAATAATTTTATTATTACTAATAACAATGACACTTACAAGTTGTAAGGAGCATACTCATAAATTTGAAGATGAAGTTTGTTATTGTGGAGAATATGAAGAAATTTACTATACAATAAACTATGATACAAGTACATCAAAAAACGATTTTATTGACTGCAGACCTTCTTGGTATGAAGAAAATGGAGAATATTATATTATTAATGGAACAAAAACTGTTTATATTCATTTTGAATATAGTGGAGAGGAAGATGTTCCTGAAGTTAGATATTTATTTTCTTTCGAAGCAAGTGGTTTGGATATGCCTGATGGTGGTGACATAATTATTATAGATCCATCATCAGATGGATCTGGTTCTGATGAAGAAAACATGGATCCATCGTATAGCACTGAGATTCCCGGTAATGTTATTATCATAGATGGGAATATTGATAATGAAGAACTTCGTAAAGAATTTGAAGAACTTTATAAAGTATCATATGATTCACAAAGTTATTCTTTAACAATAAATGAAAATTGTTTGCTTGATCATGTTAAGGGTGATGAATTAATTGATTATCTTAATGATTTAGGAGAAGAACAAATTCTTGAACCTTACTGTTATCCATTTGATGGTAACTATTACTTTGAAATAAAAATAGAATGTCATTACGATTATCCAAAAGATTTTTTTGAAAATGTGAAGTTTTTTAAACCATATTACGATGATTCTTTTAGCCTTTTAGATAAATTGTTTGGAAAAACTATTACAGGTAAATACGTATCTTTTGTGTCTTCTTTAAGAGTAGACTTAGAAACATATCAACTAGATTAGAGGTAGTTATGCTAAATATAGGAACAAAAGCACCAAATTTTACTCTTCTTGATAAAAATAATAAAAGTATTTCTTTAAGTGACTTTTTAGGAAAAAAGGTAATTTTATACTTTTATCCAAAGGATAATACACCTGGATGCACTAAACAAGCGCTTAGTTATAAAGAAATGTATGAAGAGTTTGTTAATAAAAATACTGTCGTAATTGGAATTTCTAAAGATTCTGTTTCATCGCATATTAAGTTTAGCGAAAAGTATGATTTACCGTTTATTCTTTTATCTGATCAAAACTTAGATGTTTTAAAAATGTATGAGGTTTGGGGTGAAAAGAAATTATACGGCAAACCATATATGGGCGTTATTAGATCAACTTATTTAATTAATGAAGAAGGAATAATTGAATATTTTGATTCACCAGTTAAACCTGATACTGATGCAAAAAATATGTATTGTAAAATATAAGACCATATTTGGTCTTATATTTTTTTTAAAAAAGAATAAAACGCTTTCATTATTTTTGATAATATAGTATAATATAAAAGCTAGGAGGATTTTACATGAAAAAAATTAGCTTATTTTTATTAACATTTGTCTTAGCATTTGCACTTTGTGGATGCGGACATAAACATGCTCATAGTTCAAAAGTTGTAGCTCCTACTTGTACTGAAAAAGGCTACACTGAACATACATGTGAGTGTGGAGACTTATATAGAGATTCTTATGTTGATGCATTAGGTCATTCATTTGGTGAATGGGAAGTAGTGCTTGAAGCAACAGAAGAAGCTGAAGGATTAAAAGAAAGAGTATGTGCTTGTGGAGAAAAAGAACAAGAAGTTATTGAAAAATTAGAACATACTCATAAATATACAGACACTGTAGTTGAACCTACTTGTGAAGATGCAGGTTACACTGAACATACATGTTCTTGTGGCCACTCATACAAAGATACATTTGTTGATGCATTAAGTCACTCATTTGGTGAATGGGTAGTAGTTAAAGAAGCTACTGAAGAAGCTGATGGCTTAAAAGAAAGAACATGTCACTGTGGTGAAAAAGAAACTGAAGTTCTTCCAAAATTAGAACATGTTCATAACTACACAGAAAAAGTAGTTGAACCTACTTGTACTGAGAAAGGTTATACAGAACACACTTGTAGATGTGGTGATTCTTATAAAGATAACGAAGTGGCTGAACTTGGACATAAATTCGGTGAATGGGTAGTAGTTAAAGAAGCTACTGAAGAAGCTGAAGGTTTAAAAGAAAGAACATGTCACTGTGGTGAAAAAGAAAGTGAAGTATTATCAAAATTACCTCACTCTCATAAATATACTGAAACTATAGTTGAACCTACATGTACTGAAAAAGGTTATACTAAATATACATGTAAATGTGGAAACTCTTATGATGGTGCTTATGTTGATGCATTAGGTCACTCATTTGGTGAATGGGTAGTAGTTAAAGAAGCTACTGAAGAAGCTGAAGGCTTAAAAGAAAGAACATGTCACTGTGGTGAAAAAGAAACAAGAGTTATTCCAAAAGTAGTAGATGAAGAAAACGTATTATACGTTGGTTCTGGCGAACAATATGAAACTATCGAAGATGCATTAGCAGTTGCAAAAGATGGTTCAATTATTAGACTTGTTGCAGGTACTTATGAAGGTGCAATCGTTATTAATAGCAATATTACAATTGAAGGCCCTAACGCATCTGTTAACCCTGTAACTGATACACGTGATGAAGAAGCAATCTTTATTGGTGACTTAGTTATCGAAGGTAATAATGTTGTAATCGATGGTATTAAGTTAGAAGGTGCAGGACGTATCGTTGGTGCAGAAACTGGTACTGATGGATTAGTAATTAAAAATGTTTTAGTTACTGGTTCTACAGTTAACCAAGGTAATAACAGCGTAAATGCTCCATTCTATTTTGCTGCTGGTACAGGTGCTGATTATAAAAATACTCAAATCATTAACTGTAAAGCTGTAGATTTTGATTCAAACAGACCAATGTACATTTATGGTTATGACTTTGATGGCTTAGTTGTTAAAGGTTGTCATTTTGTTGGAAATAGACAAAACTATAACGATGGTTTCAAAATCAGTGCTGAAAATGCTACTTATGGTATTAAAGGTGATGTATTATTTGAAGGTAACTATTTAGAAGGATTCTCACAATATGTTGTTTGGTTTAGAATTTATGCTGAAGGTAATTACGAAATAATTAATAATACATTTGTTAATAATGGCCAAACTGCTGCTAGCCATGCTGCAGCTACATTCGTAACTTATAAAGGTGCTGCTGATGGTTTAGTTAATATTAACTTCGCATATAATACTGTTAAAGA
>CAJGCS010000063.1 GCA_904501965.1 uncultured Bacilli bacterium
AAAAAATACGAAGAATATTTAAGAGGTACAGCTTCCGAAATATTAGAATATAAAGATGAAATTAAAGGGGAAATGGTTCTAATTATTAGTGCTGCAACTAAAGAAGAAACTAATGAAGATGTTTTAAGTTTAACAATTAAAGAACATTATAATTATTATGTTGATTTAGGATATGACTCTAAAGACGCTATGAAACAAGTTGCTAAAGACCGTGGCGTTTCAAAAAGTGAAATCTATCAAGAAATTAAAGGTAAAAACAAAGATTAATAAGGGACGCGATGCGTCCCTTATTTGTACATTTTAGCGTATTTAAAAAAAGTGCCTCGGTTCATTTTTAAAATTTCTAATGCAGTTGTATGGGTTATTTCTTTAGAATGATAACGAGTTACAACTTCTTCGAAGTTATTTGGAAGAATGTACTTTGGTCTTCCCATATGAACGCCTCTTTCTTTCGCAAGTCTAATTCCTTCTTTTTGTCTTTGTCTAATAGTTTCTCTTTCGTTTTGCGCAACAAAACTTAATATTTGTAACACTAAATCAGATATAAACTTACCCATTAAGTTTTTTCCTTCAATTCTTGTATCAAGTAAAGGAAAGTCAATAACGAAAATATCACACTCAATTTTCTTTGTTAAATCATACCATTCATTAATAATCATATCGTAATTTCTGCCTAAGCGGTCAATAGATTTTACAATTAACAAGTCGTTTTTCTTTAGTCTTCTTTTGAGACGTTGGTAGCTTTTTCTTTCAAAGTCTTTGCCACTTTGTTTATCAACATAAATATAATTATGCGTTAAACCGTACTTCCTCATTTCTTCCATTTGTCGTGCAGTATTTTGAGTTTGTGATGAAACTCTTACATATCCGTATGTCATATATATATTCCTCCTTTGTGACTTTAATTTTAACTCAAAATGAGTTATTAAACAGTATGAGGGAATAATAAAAACACCATAATATCATTTGACTAGCAAAAGATTTAATGTTATAATAATATAGCAAAATAGGAGCTAGTTATGAATAATTTAAAAAATTTTGGATTTAAACATAAATGTGGAATCTTATTATCAGTAAGTTCACTTCCATCAAAATATGGAATTGGTAACTTCGGCAAAAGTGCTTATGAATTTGTTGATTTTTTAGAAGAAACACATCAAAAATGTTGGCAAGTATTACCACTTAATCCAACATCATATGGAGATAGTCCATATCAATCACCTGCAATGCTTGCGGGAAACCCATACTTTATTGATCCGGATGCTTTATATAGTGAAGGCTTATTAACACAAGAGGAACTTAAACTTTGTTTAAATGAATCAAATAGAGTTGATTATGGATGGTTATTTAATACAAGATATAGTGTATTAAGACTTGCATTTAATAAATTTACTAAAAACGAAGAATATAATAAGTTTTTAGAAGATACAAGTTCATGGATTGATGATTATAGTTTATTTATGAGCCTAAAAGAAAAATTTAACTATAGTGCTTGGACTACTTGGCCAGCTGAATATAAAGATATATATTCTGCTAGAAAGCATATATCTAATTTTACAAATGAAATGGACTTTTGGAAATTTATTCAGTATGAGTTTTATAAACAGTGGAATAAATTAAAGGAATATGCCAACGCAAAAGGAATTGTTATCATTGGTGATATGCCAATATATGTTGCCCATGATAGTATGGATGTATGGCGAAATGCAAACGAATTTTTACTTGATGAACACTTTAATCCAGTAGTTGTTGCGGGATGTCCGCCAGATGGTTTTACACCAGATGGACAACTTTGGGGCAATCCAATCTATGATTGGGAAAAAATGGAAAAAGAAAACTTCTCTTGGTGGATTGAAAGAATAAAAGAAAACTTTAAACTTTATGATATCTTAAGAATTGACCACTTTAGAGGTTTCGCGGGATACTACTCAATTCCTGCCGAAGATGAAAATGCACGCCGCGGTAAGTGGAATAGTGCACCTGGAATTAAGCTATTTAGAACTGTAAAAGAAAAATTACCTTCTGCTAAGATTATTGCCGAAGATTTAGGTTTTATTACAGATGATGTTAGAGAATTATTACAAGATAGTGGCTTTCCTGGTATGAAAATACTTCAATTTGCATTCTTCGATGATGATGCTGAATACTTACCTAGAATGTATAAAAGTGAAAACTGCATAGTTTACACAGGATCACATGACTCAGATTGTACAAAAACATGGTGTGATAATTTATATGGAGAGACACTTGCAAGATTTAAAAAAGAATGTCCTGCATCATACAAATCAGAAGTATATTCTTTAATAAATTTAGCACACACAAGTATCGCAAACTTATCAGTTATCCCTCTTCAAGATTACCTTGAACTAACTAACGATGAAGGTAGAATGAATACACCGTCTACTGCTAGTGGTAACTGGACTTATAGAGTTTGTAATGGTTATAACAATCAAGAATTGATTGATAAAATAAAAGAAATAACAATTAGAACAAAAAGAGGATAAAATTAAGGAGGAAATATGAAAATATTATTAAAAAGAATTTCAACAATACTTCTTTTATTAACATTCGTACTTGCTACAGCTTTTACTCTTATTGGTTGTGGCAATAATAATAATCCTGGAACAGAAGAACCTGAAGAACCTAAAGAACCAGGTTATGTAATGCCAGAAGATGAATATCGTTTACCTAAAGAAGAAGGACATAACCAAATAACATTCTATTGGAGTTATCCTGGAGTTATTGAAAATGCCGACATTTGGGTATGGTGGGATGGAAAAGAAGGATCAGGTTATTTATTCCATGAATGTAACTATGGTGTAAAAGCTGTAATTAATGTTCCTGAAGGCATAACAGAAGTTGGGTTTATCGTACGTCGTGATTGCTCAGAACCAGGTGGATCAGCTTGGGGTACCGCAACTAAAGATTTCTCAGAAGATAGATTTGCACAACTTGAAGGAACAGATACATTCATTTACTTAAAAACTGGAGATGGAGCACAGTATTCAAGTACTGACGGAGGTAAAACTTTAGAGATGATTAAAAAATTCACTTTAGCCGGAATGACAGATTTCCATAAAATTCAATATAGCTTAACTCCGAAAACAAAAATTGAAAGTTATAGCGATGTTAAAGTATATGATGGTGATAAAGAACTAACAATTTTAAGCATTAGTTCAATGGGAAAAGAAGCAACATCTGGAATTATTGAAGTAGAAGAAGAATTAGATTTATCTAAAACATATAAAGTAAGCATTAAAGAATATGGAGAAAAACCAGTTGTTCCAACATCTATTTTTGACAGTAAATACTTTATTGAAAACTTTACATATGATGGAAATGACCTTGGTGCTATTATTAACGGTAACCAAACAACATTTAAAGTATGGGCTCCTACTGCTTCACGTGTAGTTCTTAACTTATTTGAAAAAGGTAATGGTGGCTCTGCTTATAAAACAATTGATATGACAAAAGGCGAAAGAGGCGTTTGGTCACACACAGAATCTTCTTGTGGACATGGTGTATATTATACATACTCTGTAACTACATCAGTTGGTACTCAAGAAGCAGTTGACCCATATGCAAAAGCAGCCGGTGTTAACGGTAACCGCGGTATGGTAGTTGATCTTGATTTAACTAATCCAACTAATTGGACTGATGAAAACTTTGATTCAGGCATTAAGAGTTACAGCGATGCGGTAATTTGGGAAGTACATGTAAGAGACTTCTCAAACAAAATTAGCAGTTCTAACTACAAAGGAAAATATCTAGCATTTACTGAAAAAGGCTTAGTAAATAGTGCAGGTGTTCCCGTTGGAATTGACTATTTAGTAAATCTTGGAATTACACATGTTCACTTACTTCCTGTATATGACTATGCAACAGTTGATGAAGCAAATCCTGATTCTGGATTTAACTGGGGATATGACCCTAAGAACTATAACGTTCCTGAAGGTAGCTATTCAACAGATCCATTTAATGGTGAAGTAAGAATTAAAGAATATAAACAAATGGTACAAGCATTACACGATGCAGGAATTGGTGTTATTATGGACGTTGTATATAACCATACATATGATGCAAATAGTTCATTTAACAAAATCGTTCCATATTACTATTACCGTTATACTGCAACAGGTGCAAACTCAAGTGCTAGTGGATGTGGTAATGATACTGCCTCAGAAAGATATATGTTTGGCAAATTCATGGTTGATTCAGTAAGTTACTGGGCAGAAGAATATAACCTTGATGGCTTTAGATTTGACTTAATGGGTCTTCATGATTTATATACAATGCAAGATGTGGAAGCTGCTGTACATACAATTAACCCTCAAGCAGTAATTTATGGTGAAGGCTGGACAATGGGTTCAACAATCACAAATGTACCTCAAGCAAACCAAACAAATATTAGTAAAATCAATCCAACAAATAATGCTATTGGCGCAATCGCAGTATTCAACGATGCAATTAGAGATGGTTTAAAGGGAAGTGTTTTCCAAACAACATCAAAAGGTTACATTAGCGGTAATGTTGGCTCTGAAGTGACAAACAAAGTTAAATTCGGTATTTCAGGCGGATCTTTATCTGGTATTGGTTGGACTGTTAAAAACGCAATGGTTGTTAACTACATGAGTGCTCACGATAACCATACTCTTTGGGACAAACTTGCACTTTCTAATCCAGATGATACTCTTTCAGATAGAGCTAAAATGAACAAACTTGGTGCAGCTATTTTAATGGTATCAAAAGGTATGCCGTTTATTCATGCTGGTGAAGAAATGCTAAGAACAAAAGATGGCGATGAAAACTCATACAAGTCAAGCGATGAAATTAACAACATCGATTGGGAAGCATTAAAACCAGGTACACTTGAATATGAAACAATGGAATACTATAAAGCCATCATTGCGATGCGTAAAGCTTATTCAATCTTTAGAACTAGTACAGGTGCTGTAGTTGTATCATATGAAACACTTGCAAACGGTGCAATGGCAGTTAAATTTACAGATAATACATCAAGTAAACGAGCAATTGTTATAATTAACCCAACAAAGAATGCGCTTACTTACAATTTAACAGGCGAATGGAACTTAGTTTTAAGTGATTCAAACGAAAAGCAAGAAAAAGTAACAGGCGAACAAACAGTTTCAGCCTTAAATGTATTTGTTTATTTAAATCATTAATATAAAAAAATACCCTAAATTTTTAGGGTATTTTTATTTATGTTTTAGTTGACAATTCAACATAAAAATGATAAAATAGTTATGCAAAAAGAGAAAACGCTTTCTCTTTAAACAATGTATATAAAAATATAGAAGGAGAAAAATAAAAATGAAAAAACTTTTTAGCATTATTGCAGTTATTTCAATGTTTGTTTTTGGAACATTATTCCTAACTGCATGTGAAGAACCTACTCCTGGACCTCAAGAAGATAAGGTTACAGTTGGATGGTATTATGGTTCAAAATTATTAAAAGAAGAACAAGTTGAAAAAGGAACAGTTCTAGAAAGCTGGACTCCAGTTCAAGAAGGTAAAACTTTCACTGGTTGGTTTGCAGAAGCTAGTACAACTACTCCATTTGACTTTACACAAGCTGTAGAAGAAGATACAGATATATTCGCTGCATTCAAATCTGATGAATTTGTTGCTGACGAAAATGAATATTATTTAATCGGTACTGGTGCTGCTGATATGGGTAAATCTGCATGGGATCATGCAAATAGTGCTGCTAACTTATCAATGGTAAGACAAGAAGTTGAAGGCGCTAACGTTTATAAAATCCAAATCAAGATGTACGCTGGTGATGCATTCCAAATCGCTTACGGTGGTGCATGGGATGGACAACAAGGTATCGGTATCATGGTTGGTGCTGAATATTGTGATGGTACTAACAAATATGATGGTACAGAATACACAGCTGCAGACAAGAAAGTTGCACATGTATTAGACGCTGAAGGTAACGTTGTATTCATGGGTTATGATGAATATAACAAAGGCTTCGAAGTATGGAATATTTTCCTTGCAGAAGGTCAAGATGGTATTTATGAATTCACATTAACTACTTATCCAAATGCTAAAGCATACAATACTTTAGAATACAAACTAGTAGAAAAAGTTGAAGCATTAACATCTACTCATACAATGCATTTAATTGGTGCTTTCAATAACTGGACTCAAGCTGATGCTGCATGGTTATTAAAAGAATCTGATGATAAAGCAACATGGACTGGATATTTAACAGTTACTCCTGAAATGTTTGTTGACTATGGTCAAGCAGACAAAAACACAACTGCATTAAAAGTTTTC
>CAJGCS010000064.1 GCA_904501965.1 uncultured Bacilli bacterium
AGAAAAAGAAGTAACACCGCTTCAATTAAAACTAAATCAAATTAGTAAAGTTATTAGTATTTTATGTTTAGTTATTTGTGCTGTTGTTTTTGGTATTAATTTTATTGCGGATACATCAAACGCGATGGGTGCATTCTTAACAGCGGTTGCTTTAGCCGTTGCATCAATTCCAGAAGGACTTGCAACTGTAGTTACTGTTGTTCTTTCAATTGGTGTTGAAAAAATGGTTAAGAAAAATGCAATTGTTAAAAAACTTCCTGCTGTTGAAACACTAGGTTGTGCCTCAGTTATTTGTAGTGACAAAACTGGCACACTTACTCAAAATAAAATGACAGTTGTAAAATATTATCAATCAAGCTTACATGATATCACTGATGAATTAAGTGAAGAAGATAAGAAAATGATTGAATTCTTTGCAATTTGTTCTGATGCATCTTCAACTATCGTTGATGGCGTAAGAAAAGATATTGGAGACCCAACAGAGGTTGCATTAGTTGTTGCAATGCAAAATTATGTAAAAGAACCTACATTTACTAAATATACTCGTGCCTACGATTTACCGTTTGATTCTGATCGTAAAATGATGAGTGTTATCTTAGATTATGAAGGCAAATATTTAGTAATTACAAAAGGTGCACCAGATATTGTTTTATCAAGATGTGAAAACAAAGATTCTGTTTATAATGATGCAATGAATGCAAATGATGAAATGGCATCCAATGCTCTTAGAATATTAGCTGTTGCATATAAAATAGTAGATGAAGTAAATGAACTTACAAGTGATGCAATTGAAAATAACCTTACTTTCTTAGGACTTGTTGGTATGATTGACCCTGCAAGACCAGAAGTTAAGGATGCTATTAAACTTGCATCTCATGCAGGTATTAAAACCGTTATGATTACTGGTGATCACGTTTCTACTGCTAAAGCTATTGCAAAAGAACTTAATATTTTAGGAGAAGGCGATATTGCTTTATCAAGTGCTGAGTTAAAAGAATTATCAGACGAAGAATTAGAAGCAAACATTGAAAAATACAGAGTATATGCTCGTGTTGCTCCAGAAGATAAGGTGCGTATTGTTAAAGCATGGCAAAGTAAAGGTCATGTTGTTGCAATGACTGGTGATGGTGTAAATGATTCACCTGCTCTTAAAAAAGCTGATATTGGTTGTGCAATGGGTATTACTGGAACAGACGTTGCAAAAGAAGCAGCTGAAGTTGTTTTAGTAGATGATAACTTCCAAACAATTGTTAGTGCTGTTCATCAAGGTCGTGGCATTTATGCAAATATTAAAAAAGTAGTTAAATATTTATTATCAAGTAATATTGGTGAAGTGTTAACAATCTTTGTTGCATCAATCATTGGTCTATTTAATAAAGACTTTGGTATTCCACTACTTGCAATGCATCTACTTTGGGTTAACTTAATTACAGATAGTTTACCTGCATTTGCACTTGGCTGTGAAGAACCAGAACCTGATGTAATGGATGAAGCACCTAGACCTAAGAAAGAAAGTTTCTTTGCACATGGTATGGCAGCTACTATTATTTTAGAAGGTATTATGATTGGTGGAATTACACTTGCAGCTTATATTATCGGACATTACTTTGGTAACGTAATTCAATCAGGTGTTGAGAATAATGTTCTTGCTCAAACAATGGCGTTTGTTACTTTATCTTCAGCTCAATTATTCCATGCATTTAATGTTAAAACAGATCATACTTTATTTACAAAGAAATTATTTAATAATAAATTCTTATGGGGTGCATTTGCACTAGGATTTATCCTACAATTATGTATTATCTATATTCCAGGTTTAAATACATTATTTAAAGTAACTCCATTGCATATTGTTCCATTATTAATTTGTGTTGCTCTTGCAATGAGTACAATCTTAATTATTGAAATTACTAAGTTAATTAAATTACTTATAAAGAAAATGAAAAAATAATACAAAAAGTGCTAAAGAATTCTTTAGCACTTTTTATTGAGTATAATCAAACAAAAAAACACAAAAATATGATATAATATATTGAAATATTTTTGCTTGTACAAGAGGTGTTGCACATGGAAAATAATACTAAAATAATATGTACAATCGGACCTGCAATTGATAATGAAAATAGTTTAGTTAAAATGTTTAAACTTGGAATGGATATTGCAAGACTTAACTTTTCACATCAAACTCCTGAAACAGCAATAGAACAAATTGCAAGAATCAGAAGTGCATCAGAAAAAGCTAACAAGCATGTTGCTATTATGTTAGATACAAAAGGCCCTGAGATTCGTGTGGGAATGTTTGAAAATGGAAGTTGCGAGTTTAAAGAAGGAGACATCGTTAAACTTGTTAAAGAAGAAGTTTTAGGAAATCATGAAAGATTCCATATTAATTGTAAGGAATTATTTGACGATGTTAAAAAAGGTGATAAACTTCTTATTGATGATGGAAAAATCACTTTAGAAGTTATGGAAGTAATTAGTGATACAATTACTTGTGTATTTTTAAATGATGGTATCGTTAAAAATAAAAAAGGTATTAATGCTCCTGGTGTAGACCTTACAATGCCATTTATCTCTAAAAAAGATTATGAAGATATTAAATTTGGTTGCGAACAAGGAGTAGATGCTTTCGCTTTATCATTTGTTAGAAATGCCGATGATGTATTAGAAGTAAGAAAACTTCTTGAAGAATTTAACTATAAAAATGTTGAAATTATCTCAAAAATAGAAAGTAAACAAAGTATTGATAACATTGATGAAATTCTAAAAGTATCTGATGGTATCATGGTAGCTCGTGGTGACTTAGGTGTTGAGGTAGCTCCTGAACTTGTACCAATGTATCAAAAGAAGTTAATTAAACTTGCAAATGCCTATGGTAAATTCGTTATCACAGCAACTCATATGTTAGAATCAATGATTGAAAATCCTCGTCCGACGAGAGCTGAGGCAAGTGACGTAGCCAACGCTATTTTAGATGGTAGTGATGCAATAATGCTTAGTGGTGAATCTGCAATTGGTAAATATCCTTTTGAAAGTGTAAAATACATGGAGAAGATTGCAGGTATTGCTGAATCAATGGTTGACCATAAAGCAATGCTTGATAATGCATCAACTTATAGCTTAGGTACTAAAAATGACGCTGTTTCAATGGCAGCTTGTGATATTGCAATAAAGATGAAAGATATTGCAGCTATTATCGCCTTTACGGAAACTGGTGGTACTGCAAAACGTATCTTTAAGTTTAGACCAAGAGTACCGGTTATTGCTTGTACAGATAGCGAAAAAACAGGAAGAAGACTTGCGTTTTATCGCGGGATTCATACTGTAGTTGCAAGATATATTGATGACTTAAGTATGTGCGATGAAATCGCATGTTCTGTAGCTTCATCTGTTGGTCTTAAAAAAGGAAAACAAATTATTATTATTGCTGGATTTGGCGAAACACATGGTGTTACAAACACAATAAGAATAATTGATATTAAATAGTAAGAAAGGAATAAATAAAATGGAATATTTATTAGAGGGTATACAAGGATTAATAAATGAACCTGGTCGTATTGTAATGATGATCATTGGTTGTGTATTAATCTTCTTAGCTATTAAAAAAGGACTTGAACCAGCTCTTTTATTACCAATGGGTTTTGGTGCTATCTTAGTTAATATCCCAGCATCTGGTGCTATTAATCAAGTTATAGGTGGTTTAATCGAACAAAATGGTATTATTGAATGGTTATTTGAAATTGGTATTGAAGCTAGTGAAGCCTTACCTTTATTATTATTTATAGGTATTGGGGCAATGATGGACTTTGGACCAATCTTATCAAATCCAAAATTAATGTTATTTGGTGCTGCTGCTCAAGCTGGTATCTTTATTACAATCATCTTAGCTCAATTATTAGGCTATCCAATTGCTGATGCTGCAAGTATTGGTATTATTGGTGCAGCTGATGGACCTACATCAATTCTTGTATCACAAGTATTAGATAGTAAGTTCGTAGGTGCAATTGCAGTTGCAGCTTATTCATACATGGCACTTGTTCCAATTATTCAACCAATCGTTATGAAACTTTGTACTACAAAGAAAGAACGTCAAATTAAAATGGAATATAAACCTGCATCTGTTTCTAAAACAACGCGTATTATATTCCCAATTGCCGTTACTGTTATTGCGGGGTTAGTTGCTCCTGCATCAGTTTCTTTAGTTGGTTTCTTAATGTTCGGTAACTTATTAAGAGAATGTGGTGTTCTTGATTCATTAAAAGAAGAAGCAAGTTCACATTTATCAAATCTAATTACATTACTACTTGGTATTACAGTATCATTTAGTATGTATCATGAACAATTCTTATCAGTTGATACTTTAATTATCATGGGTTTAGGCCTTGCAGCATTCGTATTTGATACATTTGGTGGTATCATGTTTGCTAAATTCTTAAATCTATTTAGTAAGAAGAAAATCAATCCACTTGTTGGTGCAGCTGGTATTTCTGCCTTCCCAATGGCAAGCCGTGTTGTACAAAAGGTTGGTTTAGAAGCTGATCCATCTAACCACTTATTAATGCATGCAGCTGGTGCTAACGTTGCCGGTCAAATTGCATCAGTAGTAGCTGGTGGTGTATTACTTAGCATCGTTCCAACATTTATGGGTGGAGCTGAACAAGGATTTAACTTAATTACTTGGTTTATCAAGTTACTTGGTTTCTAGGAGGTAGGATATGGGTGCTATATTAGATTTCTTAGATATGGTTAAAGAAGCTTTCGTCTTAGTATATGAAGGTGCTCTTGAAATGTTATTTAACATTCGTTATTCTCTTTCAATCTTCTGGAAGGGTTTACTTGCAATCTTTATTGCCCTTGGTGTAATAATGGTTGTAACAATGTTATTAAATCTTATAATTAATAAAATTGAATCAAAGAAGAAATTAAAAAATAAATAGAGGAATGGTTTTAACCATTCCTTTTTTTAGGGAACAAATTACACATAAAAATGTAAAAATGTTCCTTAACTAGTTTTTATACATATTAAATGTAAAAATATCAAGAAAATGATATAATATAATAAAATGGAGGTTTATATGAAATTAAAGAAATTATGTAGCTTAAGTTTAATATTTATACTTGTTTTCCTTGTCGGTTGTACTACTGATTCAGTTGAACCTCCGGTTGAAAGAATTGAATTTGATATTGAAATAAGTGTAGAAAAAGATTCTTTTTATGTAGGAGATAATATCATTGTTGATGTTACTACAAGTGATCCAAATTGCTTTAATAATGTTTATTTAGAAATTGTTAGTGAAATTGATAATGCAACAATTATTAAAAATGTTATAAGTCCAATTTCATCAGGTAGTTTTATAGTAGTTGCTAAACTTGAAGGATACGACTATATTGAAAGCAATGAACTTGTAATTAATGTAGAACCATCAATTTATGAATCTGATCCATATGAAGGATTAACAAAAGAAGAGTTTTACGAAAACTATTTTGAAGCAATCAATTATCAAGATGCAGTTTACAGAACACTTCATGGATTTATGTCAGGTGATTTAGAATTACCAAATGAAGCACCAACACTTGCAGATTATCAACCTAAAGAAAATGAAGCATTTATTAGAAATACAAATGCATATTATTCAATAGACAAAGATGCATACTTTATTACAGATGCCTATGGTGAAATTGTTGATATGGTATTTGATAATGGCGGTTATATTTCTTTAGATGAAGTAGCATCTCATTTACTTGCATTTGGTAAAGTTCCTGGAAACTACAATCCAAAGAAATCTGCAAGACCATCTGAATCTATTTGGAAAGAATACTTAAGAGTAAATGATACTGCCTTTAGTGGTAGTACTACAAAATATCCATATGAACCTGAGCTTCCTCGTATTAGTGGGTGTGGTGGTGATTTATATTATTACGAAGTAGATTTCGGAACAACTGGTACTACTTGCGATCCAAGCTATGATATACTTCCTTATAATAATGGATCTAAAATTACACGTGGTGCAGCTAGACTTGTTTATACAAAGTTTGATGCAAATAGAAATAATATTATTGATATAAATGAAAAGTATGTTTTTTACACATACAATCACTATAATGACTTCCAAGAATACTTAAACTACCAAGGTGGTTGGGGAAAAATGTTTGGAAATATTACTGGAGGAGGAAGTTTGTCTAGTAAAACAGACTATAATCCAACTGATTATGTAGAAGTAATAAGAAAAGATTTTTCAACTAAAGGAGCTTTAGAAGAAGAAAAAGAAATAGAAGAAGTATTTTATTTACCT
>CAJGCS010000065.1 GCA_904501965.1 uncultured Bacilli bacterium
GAAACTTATTCTTTTGGTGCTCATGAAGCTGATAAAATCTTAATTAGCTTTGGTGTTAGTTTTGCAGGACTAACACTCGACCCTAAAAAAAATAAAATAGTAGGCGTATCTGGAGTATTACCAATCTCTATTTGGCTTTATAAAAAGCTAAAAGCACCAGTTGCAAAGGAAGCAAATCTATATGTATCTTTTGAAGGAATTAATCCAAATCCTAAAGTAGTTGTCCAATTTATGCACAAAGAAGATTTCTATTATGATATTAAAACAGGATGGCTTATGATCGGCGAGAAAAAACAAACTATCCTTGATGAAGCATACAAAGTTGCAGATAATGTAATTGTTGTTTTAAGAGAAAGAGAAATTGTTTCTTTATGGATTCAAATTGAAGAAGGAATTAAAATTTAACATGGAAAAACTCCTTAAACAAATCAAAGAATATATTCCTTTTAACGAACAAGAAGAAAAAGATAAAGAATTATTTATTAAGTGGTTAGAATCAGGGCAAGACGTCTTTACAAGAGAAAATGAAGTAGCTCATTTTACCGCAACTTCTTGGATTGTAAATAAAACAAGAACAAAAGTCTTAATGGCATATCATAACTTGTTTAAAACATTTGCTTGGCTTGGTGGGCATGCTGATGGCGAGACTGACATGCTAAAAGTAGCTATAAAAGAAATGCAAGAAGAAAGTGGCGTAGAAAATTATAAAATTTTATCAAGCGACATTTTTACCCTTGAAACACTTTGTGTGCGTGGACACGAAAAACATGGTAAATATGTACCTACCCATTTACACCTTAATGTAACTTATCTATTTGAAGTAGATGAAGAAGAACATGTGAGAATTAAGGAAGACGAAAACAGTGCAATCGGTTGGATTGATGTTGATAAAATAAAAGAAACTTGCAAAAAAGAATCTTGGGTAGTAGATAGAATTTATACAAAAATAGTTACGAAAATTAAAGAAAACAATTTATAATAATTAAAAGAAGATAGTATGAATAATTCATATTATCTTCTTTATTTTTTTGTAAAAATAATAAATTATCTAATTTATAAACATTTTAGCATTTTTTTGGTATAATAATATGTTGAGGTAGTATGAGAGAAAAGTACTCATTATTACATATTATTAAAAATTAATAACCAATAATATTTTACCTAAAAATGTTTTGGTAATAATAAATAAAAGAACAGGTGAATTTATGAGCAAATTACAAATTATTGATTTACATGTAAGTGTAGAAGGAAAAGAAATTTTAAAAGGTGTTAACCTTGAAATTAACACAAACGAAATGCATGTTATTATGGGGCCTAACGGTACTGGTAAATCTACACTAGCCGCTACAATTATGGGACATTATAAATATCAAGTAACAAAAGGACAAATCTTACTTGATGGTGAAGATGTTTTAGAAATGAGCGTAGATGAAAGAAGTAGAAAAGGTTTATTCCTTGCAATGCAATATCCAAGTGAAATTGTTGGTGTAACAAACTCAGACTTCATTAAAACAGCTATGGAAGCACGTTTACCTGAAGGCGAACATATTTCATTATTTAAGTTTATTAGATCACTAGAAAAAGCAACAAGTGAACTTAAAATGAGAGAAGATTTACCTCATAGATATGTAAACGAAGGCTTTTCAGGTGGTGAAAAGAAACGTAATGAAATCTTACAAATGAAAATGTTACAACCTAAAATCGCTATTTTAGACGAAATTGATTCAGGCTTAGACGTAGATGCACTTCGTATTGTTGGTGAAAATATTAACAAAATGAAATCAGAATCATTCGGTGCTTTAATAATCACTCACTATGAAAGATTTGTTGACTACATCGATGTTGATAAAGTAAGTGTTCTTGCAAATGGTGTTGTAAAAGCAGAAGGTGGAATTGAACTTCTTCAAAAAATTAACCAAGAAGGATTTGATTGGGTATTAGATGAAGATGATTATGAAGAAGAAGAAAGAGTAAATATCGTAGGTACATGTGCCTTAAACGATAAATTAGGTGAATAATTTATGAATAAGCCAACTCTTTACCAAACATTAGAATGTGGCTTAAAAAACCTTGTTGTAAGTACTGATTCAAAATATCTACTTAATACATGCAAACTAGATATTTTAGTAAAAGAAAACATTAACTTAGAATTATTAATCTTTAGTGGCTGTGATGAATCAGATGAATTAAATATTCGTCTAGAAAAAAATGCAAGCGTTAAAATCTATAATATCGTAATTACATCTACTGATGTAGTATTAAAAGAAAACGTATATTTAGAAAAAGCAAATAGCCACTGTGAAATTACAAGTGTACTTTTATCAAAAGATGATGCAGTTTTAAATAGTGATATAAATATATATCACAAAGTAGGACATACATCTAGTACATTTGAAAACTATGGTATTGCAAAAGACAATGCAAAAATGATTCTAAATAATAATGCAACAATTACCCAAGGTGCAAGCAAAGCCCAAGTAATTCAAAAAGCAAAAGGCTTAACTTTAAGTAAAACTGCTAGTATTAAAGCCATGCCAAATTTATATATTGACGAATATGATGTAATAGCTAACCACTCTGCATCTATTGGTTCAATCTCAAAAGAAGACCTATTCTATCTTATGAGTAGAGGTCTTACAAAAGAAGAAGCAACAAGCTTAGTTGTTATTGGTTTTATCAAACCAATTGTTGATAATATTAAAGATGAATCTTTAACTGAAGAAATCTTTAAAAAATTCATAAATAATTTAAAATAAAGGAGTGTGAAGATGATGCTAAATATTAAAAAAGACTTTCCGGTTTTAGTAAATAACCCAGATCTTATCTATCTTGATAGTTGTGCTTCATCTTTAAAACCAAAAGTAGTAATCGACAAAATTGACGAGTACTACAATAAATACGGAGTAAATGTAAATAGAGGCGTATATGCTCTTAGCTATCATGCTACAGAAGAATACGAACAAACACGTGAAGTAGTTGCAAAGTTTATTAATGCAAAATCAAAAGAAATCGTGTTTACACGTGGCGCAAGCAGTGCTCTTAATTTAGTTGCATCATCATATGGAATGGCAAATATTACTGAAGGTGATGAAATAATCGTATCTGAACTTGAACACCATAGTAATGTAATGCCATGGCAAATGGTTGCAAAAGCAAAAAAAGCTGTACTAAAATATGTTCCTCTTTCATCAGAAGGAAAAATCACAGTAGATGCGTTCAAACAAGTTTTAACAAATAAAACAAAAGTAGTTGCACTTACATATGTATCTAATGTAATGGGATATATTACGCCAATTGAAGAAATTATTAAACTTGCTCATAGTGTTGGTGCAATAGTTATTGTTGATGCTGCCCAAGCAGTACCTCATATGAAAATAGATGTAAAAGCACTAGATGCAGATTTCTTAGCATTTTCAGCTCATAAAATGCTTGGCCCTACAGGACTTGGTGTTTTATATGGAAAATATAAACTATTACAAAATATGGATCCAATTGAATTTGGTGGCGATATGAATGACTTTGTTGATTTATATGATTCTCACTTTAAGGATGCGCCACATAAATTTGAAACAGGAACACCTCCAATTGCAGAGGTTATCGCTTTTAAAGAAGCAATTAAATATTTAGAGGACTTAACTTTTGATGAAATCCATGCTCATCAAGAAGTATTAGTAAAACACTTAATGAGTGAACTAGAAAAAATAAAAGGTGTAAAAGTATATAATAAAACCGCTACTACAGGAGTGGTTGCATTTAATATTCATGATGCTCACCCACATGATGTATCAACAATGTTTGATGAAGAACATGTTTGTCTTCGTGCAGGTCATCATTGTGCCCAATTAATTACACGTTGGTTAGAAGTACCTGGTACTTTAAGAGCATGTGTATATATATACAATACCCTAGAAGACGTAGATAAATTTATTGAAGTCGTTAAAAAAGCTGCAGAATATTTTGAGGAGTGGTAAACATGAGTTTAAATTTAAACGATCTTTATGGACAAGTTATAAGAGACCACAAGAAATTCCCACGTAATAAAGGACTTATTGATGGCTATAAAACATTAAGATTCAAAAATCCATCTTGTGGTGATGATATCACTGTTCAAGCTCAGCTTGAAGATGGCGTAATTAAAGATATAAGACACGAAGGATCTGGTTGTGCTATTTGTTGCTCATCAGCTTCAGTAATGAGCGAAGTTTTAAAAGGCAAAACTCTAGAAGAAGCTAAAGAAATCATCTTAGATTTTTATGAACTAATCAAAGGTAACATGCCAAAAGATGAAGAACGCTTAGACGAAGCAATTGTATATGTAAATATTCACAACTATCCTCCACGTGCAAAATGTGCAACTTTATCATGGAGAGCACTTGATGCTTTACTTCATGGTGAAGAAGGAGAACAAGATGAAGAATAACGAAAACGAAAAATTAGAACAAATAATAGGCGATTATAAATACGGCTTTAAAACAGAAACAGAAAGCTACTATGATACTGGTAGAGGCTTAAATGAAGAAGTAGTTAAAAATATTTCTAAAATGAAAAATGAACCTAGTTGGATGCTTGATATTCGTTTAAAAGCATACAAAAAGTTCATGGAAAAGAAATGGCCTACATTTGGACCGGATGTAAAATTCTTAAACTTTGATGATTATATTTATTATATTAAATCAAGTAAGAAAACTGCAAACGACTGGGAAGATGTACCAACTGAAATTAAAGAAACATTTGATAAACTTGGTATTCGTGAAGCAGAACAAAAGTATCTAGCTGGTGTTACAACTCAATTTGAATCAGAAGCTGTATATCACAATACAATCAAAGAACTTGAAGATTTAGGTGTAATCTTCTGTGATACAGATACAGGACTTAAAAAACACCCAGAAATTTTCAAAGAATATTTTACTAAAGTAGTTCCAACATCAGATAATATGTTTGCATCCCTTAACACAGCTGTTTGGAGTGGTGGATCATTTATCTATGTACCAAAAGGAGTTAAATTAAATAAACCTCTTCAATCATACTTTAGAATTAACACAGAACAAATGGGTCAATTTGAAAGAACGCTAATTATTGTTGATGAAGGTGCAAGTATTCATTATGTTGAAGGCTGTACAGCTCCACAATATTCAAAAGACTCACTACATGCTGCTGTAGTTGAAATCTATATTAAAAAAGGTGCATATTGCCGTTATTCAACAGTTCAAAACTGGTCAAACAATATCGTTAACCTAGTTACAAAAAGAGCATACGTTGAAGAAGGCGGCCATATGGAATGGATTGATGGAAACATTGGTTCAATGGTTAATATGAAATATCCAGCTTGTATCTTAGCAGGAGAAGGTGCAAAAGGAACATGTATCACAATTGCCTTCGCATCAGGAGGACAGTTCCAAGACACAGGTGCTAAAATGATTCACCTTGCTCCAAATACAACAAGCCAAATTATTTCTAAATCATTATGCCGTGGCGGTGGTAAAGTAAACTACCGTGGCACAGTAAGACATGCTAAAAATGCAACTAATGCAAAATCACATATTGAATGTGACACAATGATTCTAGATGATATATCTACAAGTGATACTATTCCAACAAATATTGTTGAAAATGATACATCATACATTGAACACGAAGCAACAGTTTCAAAAGTTAATGAAGAACAATTATTCTATTTAATGAGTAGAGGTCTAACCGAAGCTCAAGCTACAGAAATGATTGTTATGGGTTTCATTGAACCTTTCGCAAAAGAACTTCCAATGGAATATGCGGTTGAACTTAACCAACTAATTAAACTAGAAATGAAAAACTCAATTGGGTAAGAAGGTGTTAAAGTGAAAAATACATTTAAAGTATTTGTACTTATTTTATCTTTATTTGTTTTAGTATCATGTACAAATAATAATAGTAATAATAATCCAGAACCACCTAAAGAACCAGACATAGTAAAAGTAACAAGCGTTACTTTAAACGAAGAAGAAAGCACACTTGAATTTACTCAAGGTAGTATTAATCCAAGTTTAGTTATATTAGATGTTGTAAAAAGTGATGGTACAAAACAAACTATTACTTTAAATGACCTAATAACAAAAGAAAAACTTGATTTATATAATCAAGAAGAAGCTGGAACTATAAATATTATTACTTCATATGAAGGAATAAACGTAACAGTTAAATTAACTATCCTTGAAAAAGA